>CAJXVQ010000007.1 GCA_913060685.1 uncultured Verrucomicrobiales bacterium | reverse complement strand
CGAGATCAGCCTCGGTCTCGTGGGCTCGGAGATGTGTATAAGAGACAGATTCTCGATCTCGCCATCGCCGAGGAATCGATCCAGCAAAAAGCGATCCTCTACGACTCTGATGGAGATCAACATTACGACACCATCTCCGCCTTCATTAAGTCCATCCGCGGCTCCGATCCCGATGCCGCCCTCTACTGGCTTGCCAAAATGCTCCACGCCGGCGAAGACCCGCGTTTCATCGCCCGCCGCATCGTGATCTCCGCCTCCGAGGACATCGGCCTCGCCGACTCCACCGCTCTCCAGATCGCAATGGCTGCCCAGCAAGCTTTCGAATTTCTCGGCATGCCCGAAGGCCGGATTCCCCTTGCCCACGCCACTGTCCATCTCGCCACCGCTCCAAAATCAAACTCCGCTTACAAGGCTCTCGGAGCTGCCCAAGCCGACATCGAAAAAGGAGCCACCCTGCAAGTTCCCGAACACCTCCGCTCCAGATTTCGCAAAAAACTCGCCGAAGAATCAGGAGCCGACACCGCCGCGATGCAATACCTCTACTCACACGACTACGATGGTAACTTTACCCCGCAAGCCTACCTCCCCGAGGGCCGCAGCTACTATCAGCCGACCTCCAACGGCATGGAAAAACGCATCAAAGATCGCCTCGACTTCTGGCGAACCCAATTCGGGAAAAAGTAGCGACCTACTTCCTCCTCAGCGCCCGCTGAAGATCCTCCGTCATTCGGCGCATCCGTTCACGCCTTGCTTCGTCAGGCAGGGTACGTCTACGAGTGACCCGGCCCTCCGCAACAAAGGGCTCCGGTTCGCCAGCCAACGCATCCGCGACATCATCACCAGGTAAAATCAAGGTGCTGATCCGGCCCGCCCGGGCAATCACGATCCCGACAATACGCCCTTCAAGATCGACCACCGGCAGTCCCACATCAGAGGCCTCAAGCTCCATATCAGACTGAATCACATTCCCAAAGTCACCACGAACGCGACTCTGCGATCCACTCATTTTGTCCATTCGGTCCAAACGCTGAGATCCTTCTTCTTCAATCTCGCGCCCTTTCAACTTTGGCCTCACTTTCCGGGAAACCCCGGCTCGCAAAAACTCGATCTCAGGCTGTTCACCACTCCGAAGCCGCCGAAGCTTGGTCGATACCTCGTAAAAGCCACTGACTTCCTCACCCGCGATCTTTGTGATGACATCACCACCCCGGATTCCAACCTCGGCAGCCGCAGAAGCTGGCACAACCCTGCGCACCCGCACTCCACTCTCAAGTTCCAGAGTATCCATCTCGATCCCCAGAAACCCCTGGTCAGTGCTCTTAAGGCTCCGCTCACGGACACTCAAAACTCCCATCGCGACAGCTTCTCCATCAGACCTGATCGCAGTCAGAAATGCTCCTTCCGCCAACTTCTCAGCATCAGCCCACTTCGCCGCAGGAGCCTGTAACCCCGGCACATTTAAAACCGCCAAATCATGATCCGGATAGATCCCGACAATCCGGGCGGAGAGAGACTCCTGCTGACGATTCTCGGTGAAAATCATCCGCCTTTGGGCAACTTCACTCGCTTTGGTCAATAGTCGATTCTCCCCGATCGAAATTCCGTAGGCCACCCGTTGACGCCCGGAATAAATGGGAAAGACCACCTTCTTAGCCTCAAAGTTGATCGCTCGAAGAGCCTTGAAAATCTGACCTGCTTGTTGGTCGGTCACTTTTTGATCGGCAACGGGAATCCTGGGTTGGGCAATTTGAGCCTGCAAGCTGGCAGCACAAACAAGGGTAGCTAAAATGACTATTTTCATGGAATTCTATCGTCGTTGGTTTCTGTAAATATTTCCGAGGCGGGCCAGCGTAACCTTTTTGCTGAGCTTCTTTCCATCGCGAGTAAATTTCACCTCCACTTCCTGCCCGGGAAGGAGGTCCACGAAGATTTCCGAAAGCTTTCCGACCTGGGTCACCTTCGCACCGGCGATCGCAGTGACCAGATCACCCGGCAAAAAACCCACCTCAAAAGCAGGCCCACCTTCGGGAACCTCCTCTACAACGAGACCTCCCGACGTATTTCGGAGATTCAATCCCAGCACCGGGCGGTTCGGATCACGAGCATCTCCTCCCAAAACTCCCCACGATTTCCCGGCCACCATACTCTCCCATGATCCCTTAAAACCCGAAAGCCCGGCGTGGTTATTAATCTGGCGATCCGGTGCGATGTGCGAGTGAATCCCAACCACACGACCTTTCAAATCGAAAAGCGGTCCCCCGCTGTCTCCCCCGATCAAGGTACAATCCGTGGTGACAAAACCGAGCCCCCCCTTGGTCATCACCCGACCGAATCTCACCGGAGGACGGCGGGTTGGATCATATCCCTTGGGATGCCCCATCGCGACGACATAGTCACCCACCTCCAGCGAGTCGGAATCGCCAACTTCGACGTGAGGCCAAGGACCCTCGCCCATCAATTGCGCCATCGCAGCATCGCGTGTGTAATTCGCTCCAAGCACCTTGGCCCGCTCCTGCCGGCCATCCGGAAAAATAACAAACATTTCCTTACTGCCCTCGATCACATGAGCCGCCGTGAGAATCAAGCCATCACTTGAGACGATCACACCACTTCCGGATGCTCCTGTCCGCGATACCAAGGAAACGGTTGCCGCCGTCTTTTCACGGACCACCTTCTGGACCTGCCCCTGCAGCTTCTTGAGATCGCCAAGGCTCTCAACCTTCTGTTGTCCCGGCAACCAAACCGTCCCGGCGAGAAAAAGGATGGGTAATAGATTCTTAATCATGGTTCTAAAATAAAATCGTCTAGTAAGAGTCATCTTGTTTCGAAAAAATTCAATCGAAGATCGCGATGCTGCGCAAAAGCGTCATTGACCGTCGGATATGTCATGCCTTTTGCCGCCCCCAAGGATCTCACGATTCTCAAGGACCGCCTTCCCTTCCAAGTTCCAATCGACAAGCAAATGAGTCCTTGGACTCCGCTTCTTGAGGCGTAAGGTCGCCCCAACACGATGCCACCCCGTAAAAAGGCCAAAAGAAAGACCGCTCGCAAGAAGTCCGCAAAGAAAAAAGCACCGAGGTTCAACTTCGAGGCTCGTGACGTCGTCATCGGACCATTTCGCCTGATCGGCAAGTTGACCCGCAAATTTCCTCTCTGGCTCAAATGGCCTTCGCGACTCGCTCTCTCGGGAGGACTCATCGCCATGGTCTTTGGCACCCTGCTGTCAATCACTTACTACATCATCGCCTGCACCTATGATTTGCAGGAAGTGGTCCATATGCCTGCTCGCACCGAAATCCTCGATCGAAATGGAAACATCCTGAAGAATTCCGACGGACAGGAAATCGGGTTCCTTCACGGCATAAATCGCCGTATCATCGCCTACGATGAGGTTCCGGAGCACTTCGTGAATGCTCTCATCGCGCAGGAGGACAAGCGCTTCCGCAGCCATGGCGCGGTTGACTTCTATTCAATGGGCCGGGTCGTCCTTCGCGCTCTCACTCGTGGAAAAATCGAAGGTGGCGGAACAATCAGCATGCAACTGGCGCGTAATAGCTACGCCTTGAAGAAGTCCAAGGAAGGCGCACTTCGCGGAATTCACCGCAAAATCCTCGAAACCTTCATCGCCGTCCGCATTGAATCAAAATTCGAAAAAGACGAAATTCTCGAGCACTACATGAACCGCATTTTCTGGGGTGGTTCGGTTCGCGGAGTGGAAGTCGCCTCTCACACCTACTTCAATAAATCTGTCACCAAGCTAAGCCTCGAGGAATCAGCCCTCCTCGTCGGCATCATCCGGGCCCCCAACAAATTCTCGCCATTCCGCTACTTCGACAAAGCCCTACTCCAACGCGATTGGGTTCTTAAAAAAATGGTCGAAAACGAAGCAATCACCCAGGAAGAAGCCGATGCCGCTCAAAAAAGGGAACTCACGATCGCCTCGCCCAATAGTCTTGGCGAAGGCAGCTACGCCCTCGATGCCATCCGCCGGGACCTCAAGAGGATCCTTGAGAAGGAAAACATCCGGGACGGCGGGCTGATCATCGAAACCACCCTTGATTCCAAGATCCAAAAAATTGCAGAAAAATCGGTTGAAAAGCGACTCTACCAGATCGAAAGCCGGCGTGGATTTCCTCACCAAAGACGTTCTCAATGGAATGGCAAAGGTGATCCCAAATACCTGCAAGGAGCCGCCGTCGTCATCGATAACAACACTGGTGCCGTCCTCGCCATTGTTGGAGGTCGTAGTGCCAAGGAATCCCAGTTCAATCGTGCCCTCCAATCCGAGCGCCAAATTGGATCCCTGTTCAAGCCCTTCATGTTCCTTGCCGCCTTCGACAAGAACGTAAAACCCTACCACTACATTAGCGACGCCCCCATCAGACCCGGTGAAATTCCCGGCGGCGACCGGAATTGGAACCCCGCCAATTCTGATGGCAAATATTACCAAAAAGTGCGCGTCAGCCGCGCCCTCGTCGAATCGCGCAATACCTCCGCTGTCCGGGTCGCCTCGAAAGCCGGAATGTCCGAGGTTCTCGAAGTTGCCCGCTCCTCCGGCTTCAATATCAACAACATTCCCCGCTTTCCTTCCTCCTATCTCGGCTCATGGGGAGCATCTCCCGAAACCGTCGCCAGCGCCTACACCATCTTCCCAAATGGTGGCACCCGCTTTCGCCCCTATTACATCCAGGCCATCAAAGATCGCTCCGGAAAAATCCTCTGGAAGAACGGACCCATTGCTTATCGGGCTGCGGCGGAAGACTCAGCCTGGGAAGTTTCCCGTATTCTGGAAGACGTCAACAGGGCCGGAACCGGCAGATCCATCCGCTCCACCTACGGATTTCGCGCGCCATCAGGCGGCAAGACCGGAACCACCAATGGCCCCACCGATGGCTGGTATGCCGGCTACACCTCGGCGATGACCTGCGCCGTTTGGGTCGGCATGGACCAGGGCCAAACCATCCTCAAAGGCAGTTCGGGAGCCAGCCTCGCTCTCCCCATCTGGGTCGATATCATGAAGAGCTCCGACCGCCTCCCAAACATCAAAAATGGCCCCATCGCCCCCGGCCGCTCTCTCTCCGTGGAATCGGTCGAAAATGAAATCCCACGCGGAATTCCCGTCGACGAGATCCCGCGGGCTATTCCGGTCAACTAGGCCTCAGGGAAAATATCCCCCATCGATTGACCCGCGCCATGACGGATTAAGATCGGCTTGAGCACTTCCCGATAGTCGGTGACCACCGGCACATCGCCAGGTCCCACCAAAATACCGGTCTCAAGTTCTGGCATTTCACCAAGAACATTCCCGCGCTCGCTTCCACCCATGACGAGCATCGTCCCACCTCTTCCGTGATCGGTTCCAAAGGAAGAATTCTCCGCGACCCTTCGCCCAAATTCAGTCATCACCACCACCGTGACATTCTCCATCAAGCCACCAAGGTCACGGTGGAAGGCTGCAAGGCCGTCGGAGAGTCGCGTCATCAAGGGTGTGATAAGAGTCTCCTGCGCAAAGTGGGAATCCCACCCATCGAGATCCAGCGAAACAGCTTCCAGGCCGACCTTGGCCCTCACCAACCGGGCAGTCTGACGCAGTCCCCGCGAAAAAGCATTGTCACCATACTCCGCGCCATTCATCGGAGCGAGATCTTCCCGTCGCAACTTCTCGACTCGCTCCAAGGCCTCCAAAGTATCACGCGCTGCCGGGCCCAAAATATTTTCCTCCAAACCGTAAAGCGCTCCGAGTTCTTTTTGTAAAACCGCGGTCGATCCAGACCCACTCCCGAGCGCAAAAGTATCCATCGATTCCATCACCGTGGCTGCTGGCGCACCCCGGAGAACCTCCGGCATCGCTTTGCCCAGCGCAATCGCAGAAAGCGCCGAAGGCGGACTCCCTTCCCGATATCGCAAAAACCGTCCCAACCAACCACCGGCAATCTGCCCGCCATGCTCCATCAGATCCTGGGCATAAAAATGCGAGCGCGTATCATCGTTCGATCCCACCGCAGGAACCACGGTCAACCCACCGTCGCGGTAGATTTGGTGCAAGCCTGAGAACGCCGGGTTCAGTCCGCAGTTCGCCTCACCAAGTTTCAAAAGCTCATCTTCCGGAACCGACAAGGTGGGCCGGACTTTGTAATACTCACGGTTCCCCACCGGCGGCACCAAGGTCAGCCCGTCCGCGCCCCCTCTTAAAAAAACCACCACCAGCGTCCGCTGCTCGTCTCCATTCCCCGATATGATTCCTGTCCCTTTCATCGCCATTGAAATCCGGGTGAAGCTAAAAGAAGGGCAAGCGGCTCACCGGATCGCTCCATCGCCGCCTTTTCCTGAACCGACGGAACCCGCCCTAACAAACACGAAGCCAGGCCCTCGATTCCCCCCGCTTTCTCGATGAGTTCCTCCTCATTCACCTCAATCTTCTCGCTCACCTCATTTCGAGACAAGCCGATCGCAAAGTGCCATCGCCAGAGCAGCGTCCCGGTCCACGGTGAGGCCACGTCCGGATAGCCATCCGGAGTTGGATACTGAAACGGGGCATGCCCCATCCGCACCAGATAATCAACGAGATCCATCTCAGACGAAACCTTCGCCCGGGTCCCCCTCAATGCCGAAACGATAAACTCAAACGGACGCTTCAGCTTCTGCCCCCGCGCACCGTCAAGAAACTCCCCGGTCGCAAAAACCGCACGCAAAATCGTGCCGATATCGCCACCACTTGCCGAGAATGCCTTTGCAACCTCATCCACCGATTCTTCCGATGGTTCATCGGCAATAAATCGAACACAAAGCTTCTGAGCGACATGACGCGCAGTAGATGGATGCCCGCAAACGATCTCCAGCACCTCCTCGAGATCCTTCTCCCCACCTCCCGCGGCAATGTCATGCCCCAAAACAAGCTTGGCCCCGTCATCATGCGCCTCTGAATCAAACTCCACCTTCCCTTTGAAAAATCGATCTTTTCCCCTCACCGTCCAACCGGTCAGGCACCGCGCCACTTCCATGACATCCTGCTGGGTGTATCCCCCACCCACCCCGAGGGTGTGGAGTTCCAACAACTCACGACCATAATTCTCATTGGGCTTCTCATCCTCATTCCGCTTGCGATTCTCCCGCCCATCAAGATACCAAAGCATCGCCGGACTCAGCGCGGAAGCCCGCACCAGATCAGAAAAATTCCCCATCGCATGCTTCCGGATCACCTCCCGGTCATCCGCCGCCTTCAACCACCGGCACTCCTTTTTTGAAATATCGATATTGAAGTGATCACTCCAAAAATGAGCCATAATCTCAAACAATTGCCGCTTGCTTCGCGTCGCCCGGATCAGCGTCGCACGAGTCAATTGCTCCAATAAAAACGCTTCCTTGTATTCATACATTTCACCCAGCGGAGCATGAATTGCCTCCAACCTCCGCACCGCTCGATGGGCTCTTTTGTCCTCAATCTCATCCGGTTCCAGCTGCTCTTCCAAATAAGCAGACACCGCCTCCTTCCCGGATCCTGCCATCGCCTTGACTCGCGCATACTCCGATGGCGTGGGCCCAAAGGTCACTCGATTGAGCACGTGTGAAATCAGATCAATGCCATCACCCGAAGGAGGCACTACCGGTCCTTCGTCCGGCCCCATGCCCAGCCAATCCTCCACCTTTTCGCAACCCGAAGTCGCAAAAAGAGCCACCCCGGCCGCTCCTCTCAAAAAGGCACGCCGTGAAACGGCATCTGACATCTGCTTCTTCATTCGGTCACCACTTTTCTTCCATCCCGCCACCCCAGAAAGGCGGCACCAATCCCTGTAAAGATTGCCACCGGAAAGACAAAGAACCATCCCAACACCGGAAAGATAATCATCAAACCAAGCACGGTCCCGCCTCGCTTCACCCGCAGCCACGGCTGCGCTTCGTCGATTGGATTCGCCAAGCCCTTTCCAATCCTCAAGCAGAGCCCTGCGGAACCACAAAGCCCAAGCAGGAAAACCAGAAGAACCACCAAAACCCCCGCGACTTTAAAGACCGGAAGACCACCATTGGCCAATCCGAGCCCAGCCGCTATCAGCGGAATCCCCATGGCCACCCCGATCAGCAACGCCTTCCAAGGCGATCTGCCAAAGCGATCACAGCTTCGTTCAACCAACCCCGGAGCCAAGGCAACCGCAGCCACCCAATAAGCCACCGTGATGACAAAAAATCCCAGAATCACAAAAGTCCACAAGAGGACGTCGGCCATAATCATTTCGCTGCTTTCCTTTCCATAGTTCGGTTTTCAGGGAGCATACGCGACCCACTCCGAAAAGGTGACAAGGAAATCAAAGTCATCCTTTTCCTCCTTCCCGACACCCGCTTCCCTGGAATAGGCTTTCTTCGTGTCCACACGATTTCTCCTCACCCTGCTCGCTCTCACTTGGAGCGCCCATGCCAAACCAAACATCGTCATCATTCTGGTCGATGACATGGGCTATGGTGATCCCGCCTGTTTCAATCCCGAGTCCAAAATCGCGACCCCTCATATCGATTCTCTCGCCCGGGATGGCATGAAGTTCACCGACGCCCATGCTCCCGGCCCTCTCTGCCATATGTCTCGCTACGGCCTCTTAACCGGTCGCTACCCTTTCCGCACCGACGTTGGGCGTTGGTCTAAAAACCCCCTAATTGAAGAAGGTCAAATGACCATCGCCTCACTGGCAAAGACACAAGGATACCAAACCGCCATGGTTGGCAAATGGCATGTCGGCTTCAAGGAGAACGGCTACGACAAGCCACTCCCGGGCGGTCCGGTCGATCGCGGCTTTGATTCCTACTTTGGCATCCGCGCCTCCACCGACATTCCGCCTTACTTCTACATCCGGAACAACAAAGCGGTCCAACCTCCAACCGGACACATTGAAAAAGAACTCTCGGCGGAAGAGACCGGTTGGAATGGCATTCAGGGCCGCATGCGTCGGGCCGGAGGCATCTCGCCCGATATGAATATCGATGATGTGTTGCCCAACTTCACCGACGAAGCAGTCAAGATCATCAAATCGCATGAAAAGAAAGATCCGCTCATGCTCTACCTTGCCTACCCTGCTCCGCACACTCCGTGGCTTCCCTCAAAGGAATTTTTGGGGAAGAGCAAGGTCGGTATCTACGGCGACTTTGTCATGATGGTTGACGCACAAGTTGGCAAGGTTCTCGAGGCTCTCAAAGAAGCAGAAATGGACAAAGACACTTTGGTGATCTTCACCTCAGACAATGGCCCCTGTTGGTACGACAAGGATGTCGAAAAATATGGTCACGATTCACAAGGTGGGCTTCGAGGCATGAAAGCGGACGCCTGGGAAGCAGGACATCGCATGCCCTTCATCGCCCGCTGGCCTGGTGTCACAAAACCCGGCTCCACGAGCAAACAACTCATCTGTTTCACCGACTTCCTGGCCACTTTCGCAGACATCATGGGTGCCAAGATTCCAAAGAAAGCGGGCCCCGACAGCTTCAGCTTCCTCCCCTCGCTCAAAGGCGAACCCTCCCCGCGAAACACCTTCGTGATGCGCGCCGGAAGCGCCAGGGTCATGACTGTCCGCGAGGGTGACTGGAAGCTCATCGCCGCACTCGGCTCAGGAGGCTTCAGCAAACCCAAGCTTATAAAGCCCAAACCCGAAGGCCCCACCGGGCAGCTCTACCATCTCGGAAAAGACCCCGCCGAAACCAATAACCTTTTCCAGGAACATCCTGAAATCGTGAAACGTCTTTCCGCCAAGTTGGAGAGCGTGAAAAATGCCCCACACCGACACCTCAAATAAGATGACTCCATCCAGAAGAAATTTTCTCACCGGCCTGGGCGCAGCCGCGCTCGCCGCGCCAGTGGCCGCTCAGGACAAGATCGCCCGAAAAGGACGCATCAAACAGGTCATCGCGGCCTGGCCTTTCGCCGTCGGAGCCAAGTGGACGCCCCAGGACCTCATCCGTCATGCCAAGCAACTCGGAGTCTCCGGCGTCGAACTCTTCGACGCAGACCAACTTTCCCTTTTAAAAGGAACCGGCCTCGTCTGCGCCGCCACCAAGTCCCACTCTTTTGTTCGTGGCATGAATAACAAAGGGCACCATCCCGAAGTCTTCGCCACTCTCGAAAAAGCGATCACCGCCACCGGCGCTGCCGGCTTTCCAAATGTCATGACCTTCACCGGACTCCTCGATACCTCGCAGGAAGAAAATGGCAGTATCGTCGACCGTGAAGGGGGCACCAAAAACTGCATTGAAGGCTTCAAGAAAATGGCCGCGCTTGCCGAAAAGCACAAGGTCACCCTGGTTCTCGAACCCCTCAACTCACGCGTTGCCGAAAAAATGAAAGGCCACCCCGGCTATCAAGGCGATCACATCGATGACTGCGTGGAAATCGTAAAAGCCGTTTCCTCACCCGGCCTCAAAGTCCTCTTCGATGCCTACCACATCCAAATCATGGACGGTGATCTCATCCGCCGGATCAAGCAACATCACGAATTTATTGGCCACGTCCAGATCGCCGGAAACCCCGGCCGTGGTGAGATTGGCGATGATCAGGAAATCAACTACCGCGGCCTCATGAAGGCTCTCCTCGAAATCAACTACACCGGCTACGTCGGTCACGAATGGATCCCAACCGGAGACCCGCTCGAAGGCCTCCACGAAGCCATCTCCATCTGCGACATTTAACCTCTCTTTACCCATGAAAAAACTTCTCTTCTTTTTCGCCTCGTTGGCCCTCGCTGAAGCCTCACCAGTCGACGGATCGAAACCCAACATCATCTTCATCCTATCCGATGACATGGGTTGGAATGAACCCGCCTTCAATGGCGGGAATCCAAAGCTGACTCCGCACATCACCAAACTCCGGGACCAAGGAGTCAGCCTGAGCCAATTCTACGTTCATGCCGTCTGCGCTCCCACGAGAGCGGCCTTCCTCACCGGCAGATATGCCTTCCGAACCTGGAGCGATTGGCGATCGGAAGACTTCGGCAAGCCCAGCTATCTCGCCAAGCTCGGCATGAAATTGGTCAAGAACGAAGCAGGAGACGAAACCCGACGGGTCCATGGCGTCGCCAGCGAAGAACGCACCGTCGCCGAAGCACTCAAGGACTCCGGATACTTTACTTCGATCGCCGGAAAATGGCACTGCGGAGAATGGCTCCCCGGACAACTCCCAATGGGTCAGGGCTTCGACCACCAATACGGTCACTATGGCTGGGGCATCGACTATAATAACAAGACGATCCCACACAATGCCCCCGCTCGTTTCGCGGTCTACGATTGGCACCGCAATCAAAAGCCCGTCTTTGAACCCGGCTACAGCACCGACCTTATCGCAAATGAAGCCGTCCGCGTCATCGCCGATCATCGCATGACCCGAAAAGAGCAACCCCTCTTCATGTATGTCGCCTTCAATGCCGTCCATGGACCTCTTGAAGAAATCCCTCGTTACGTCGAAGAATATGGCAAGCGCCATGCCGCCCTCAAGTGCCTCGACGATGCCGTCGGCCTCATCGTCAATGCCATCGATCAAAGCGGACTCGGTGACAACACCCTCCTCATCTTCGCCAACGATAACGGCGGCTTGCGCGAGGAAATGAATGCCCCCTATCGCGGCACCAAAAACACCAACTACGAAGGCGGAGTCCGGGTTCCATGCATCATGCGCTGGCCCGACAAGATCGCCGCCAATTCCACCAAAGATTCACTCATGCATGTGACCGATCTTTACAGCACCTTTGCCACCCTCGCCGGAGCCGACCTCAAACAGGAACGTCCACTTGACGGAAAAAACATGACCAACGTCCTTTTCGGCACCGCCAAAAGCCCGCGCGATGAAATTATCTTCGAAGTCTCGGGCAGCGTTCGCTTTCCGGCCATTCGCAAAGGAAAATACAAGCTCGTTGGCAAGGAACTCTACGACCTTGAAGCTGACCCGTCGGAGAAAACCGACATCGCCGCAAAGCATCCCGACATCGTCAAAGAGCTCACCGCCCGCGTCACCAAAGTCGGCGCCGAACGCCCCCCACTCACCGGCATGGATCGCCTTATGACACCCGCCCTCCCCTGGGTTTACGGACAAAATGAGAACACAAACGTCCCCGACTGGGTCAAAGAAGAAGTCCGGAAGATCCGGGACACCCAGCCCAAGGAATGGGCACCGGGAACAACGCCTTGGCCGCAGGCTCCCAAAGACGGAAAAATCATCTACACCGGCGACGGACGATAAACTCACGACTTCATCTTCCTTTAAAACAATGGCCTTGCGATTTTCCCTTCTCACTTTGGCGTTTATCCAAATTCTTTCGGCACAAAAATCACCCTACGACATCGCCCCTCCCGCCGAAGCACCATACTATCGAGTGCGCTATGAAGCCTCGGACAAACCGGGCCAACTCGCTTTTCCGGTCCAATACACCCTCTGGGTTCCCCCCGGCATTAAAACCCTCCGCGGCGTCGTTGTCCATCAGCACGGCTGCGGCGTTGGCTCGTGCAAATCGGGCCTCACCGGAGCCTTCGATCTCCACTGGCAGGCCCTAGCACAAAAACATCAATGCGCTCTTCTCGCTCCCACCTATGAACAGCCGCAGGAAGCAGATTGCCAACTCTGGTGCGACCCACGAAACGGTTCCGCCACTACTTTTCAAAAGTCCCTCACCGACCTCGGCAAGCTTTCGAATCACCCCGAACTCGAGAAAATTCCGTGGGCTCTCTGGGGACACAGCGGCGGCGGCCACTGGGCAGGCGGCATGGTCATGCTCCACCCTGAGCGCATCGCAGCCGCCTGGCTCCGCTCCGGCGTGCCTTTGCTGATCCCTAATCCCGAAAAACCCTCAATCAAACCACATCTCGTCCCAAAGGGAGCCCGCCAGGTTCCTATCATGTGCAACCTTGGAACAAGGGAAGGGGTCACCGTCACCACCGGCCGCTTCTCAGGAGTCTGGCCAGCCAACAAGACCTTCTTTACAATCATGCAGATGCAAAGTGCCCTCGTTGGCATCGCGATTGATCCCCTCACCGCTCACGAATGTGGTAATCAACGCTACCTCGCCATCCCCTGGTTCGATGCCTGCCTCACCGTGCGTCTCCCGACCGCCCCGGCAACCGAACTCCAACCCATGGCTAAAAAAATCAGCCGCACCATGCCCCTCCTTAACGGACTCTCAATTTGGCTTCCCAGTAAATCCGTCGACCAAGCCTGGGTCCACTACACCAAAGACACCCGGATCCCCGACCAAACCCCTCCTCCGGCTCCAACAAACCTCCAGGTCAAAAATCATCAACTCACCTGGCACGGCACCGCCGACCTCGAAAGCGGACTCGCGCATTTCATCATCATACGCGACGGGACCCAAATCGGGACTGTCCCCGACAAACCAACACCAAAGTTTGGCCGCCCCATTTTCCAAGGGCTCCAATACAGCGATACTCCCGGCCAACCTCTCGTCAAAATGCAGTTCACCGACCCACAACCAGAGACCGGAAAAAATCACCAATACCGCGTCATCTCAGTCAATACGGTCGGTCTAAAATCCAAGTAGAACATCTCTCAAAATTCACCCCTCTCAAATCTCATGATCATCTTTCGAATCTCATCTCTCATTCTCCTCCTTCACAGCTGGTGTTCACTGTTCGCTGCTGAGACCACAAACAAGCCCAATATTCTCATCATCATCGCGGATGATTGCACCTTCTCCGACCTCCCGCTCAATGGAGGCCAAAATGCCAAAACTCCTCACCTCGACACCCTCGCCAAGCAATCACTCGTCTTCGACCGCGCCTACCTTGGCATGGCAATGTGCTCTCCCTGCCGCTCGGAACTCTACACCGGCCTCTACCCCTTCCGAAACGGCTGCGCCTGGAATCACGGCACCGTCCGCCCTGACACCAAAAGCATGCCCCACCACCTCGGAGCACTCGGCTACCGCGTTGGTCTCGCCGGTAAAGTCCATGTCAAACCAAAGTCAGCCTTCCCCTTCCAGCGCATCAGCGGCTTCGACTCCAGCTGTGTCCGCAGCCCAACCCAGCCTCACAACCTCACCGGCACCAAAGATTTTTTCACCCAAAACTCCGAGCAACCCTTCTGCCTCATCGTCGCCCTCACCGAACCCCACGCCCCCTGGGTTATGGGCGACGCCTCCGCCTACCCGCCCGCCAAACTTAAGCTTCCCTCTTACTTGGCAAACACCCCCATGACCCGGGAATACTTTTCGAAGTATCTCGCCGAGATCACCTACATGGACTCACAAGTCGGCGAACTTCTCGCTCTCTTGGACGAGACCAAACTCACCGACGAGACCCTCGTCCTCTTTACCAGTGAACAAGGCGCCCAATTCCCCGGGTGCAAGTGGACCAACTGGGACAACGGCCTCCACACCTCCCTCCTCGCCCGTTGGCCGGGCAAGATCGCTCCCGGCAAACGAACCAAAGCCATTGTGCAATACGCCGACGTCCTACCAACTCTCCTCGATCTGGCCGGTGCCTCTCCTAATCCAGAGACCTTCGACGGCACCAGTTTCGCCAAGGTGCTTCGCAGCGGAAAAGACACCCATCGCGAATATGCCTTCGGCATGCACAACAACTATCCCGAAGGTCCCTCCTACCCGATCCGCTCCGTCACCAATGGCGAATGGCGCTACATCCGGAACCTCGCCCCGGAAAACCTCTACATCGAGAAACACCTCATGGGGAAAAATGACCACAATCCCTACTGGCAGACTTGGGTCTTCTCGTCTTTCTCAAATCCCCACCACGAAAAACTCGTGAACCGCTTCATGAAACGCCCCGCCGAGGAACTCTATCACACCACTCAAGATCACTTCGAAATGACCAACCTCGCCAGTGACCCCGGCCACGCCGGGATCAAAAAAACTCTCTCCGAAGTCCTCGACAACCAGCTCAAGGATCAAGGTGATCCCGGTCGTGCACTCGACACTCAAAAAGCCCACAAAGCCGCCGCTAATTTTCGGCCCGCTTTCAAAAGCAAACCCTGAGAAGTCTTCGGACACCCCTCTTCGAACAGCGACATCCTATTCCAGATCAAGCGGATCAAACTCCGGAATCGGCGCAGTCTCAGGTTTATAGACCTTGAGAAGCACTTTACCAGCGCGAGCTTGGAGGGTTTTCCAGCCGTAATAATTGTCTTCCTTCGACATGTGGGCTGATGGGCCACCACGGAGGCGACTCACTTCGATAAATTCGATGACGTCGCGTATTGCCTTGGCTGCGATTTTGGAATCCTTAGCTGAGAGTTTTTTCATGCCTTCGGCATTGGCAACAAGGCTCTCGGCGGCTTCCTCGACTCCCTTTTCCAGGCAATACATCAGAGTCCGGAGCGCGCGTGCCTCGTGAACGTTGGCAAGGAAGCTAATGAGGCGCTTGTCGAGGGAGAGCTTCAGCATCGGCTCGGCAAAGTCCAGACGCTCGGCGTTGGTGATGTCCCCGAACCCTTTCGGCCCGAGCACCATGCGACGCACCGACTGAGCAGCGACAACTCTGGCCGTCTGCTTGTCGACCTTGGCGAGCTTAAGCATCAACTCGTCAGCAGGGCGACCAAGTGAGTAGGAAAGTGCTAAAATAATCTCTTCCAACTCAGCCACGCTATCCGTGCCAGCCGCTTTCTCCAGTGCCGTGATGCTCTGCGTATCACCGATCTGGGCGAGCAGGTAATAAAGGGAGGACCGCACGGCTTCAGTCGCTTGTGGAAGCAGCTCAATGAGACCATCGCGCACCCGTGAAATGTGGGCAGGATCGTCACGTCGGGAAAGCAGCGCCTGCTCGCAGCCGCGCAGGTCCTCTTGTGTGGTCGACTGCTTCAGCTGGGCAAGAATTTCGGGCAGCACCTTCTCGCCGCCGAGGGCGATAACGGTCTTCACTGCAGCCTGACGAACCTGAGGTTCCTTGTGTTTCATCGCGCTTTTGGCGAGTGAGGGACCGACATCAGCGTTAGTCTTGGCGAACACCTCAAGAATACCCGCAGCGGACGCAGGGTCAGCGGTTTGCGAGAAAAATGCGGCGAGCGCATCGCCGGCACCAACGGTCACAAGTTCCGCCGCAAGTTTTTGGCTGTGCTTGCGCAACCTCCAGTAGTCGTGACCAAGATAGGGCACAAGATCCTCCAGAGCGTCCTCTCCAAGCATCTCGTTCAGGAAATCCATCGCCGCCATCTTACGAAAATAGTTTTTACGTGACGGGTCTTTTAATTCAGATCGACACAGCTTGATCTTTGCTCCCGTGCCGTCCAGGGCATCGAGTTTGCTCTGGAACATCTTCTGCACGTCGGGTGCGATGCTCGGCAGGGTGATTGATTTCTTCTCCGCTGCGATAAGGTCATAAAACTTGATCATATCGATGTAGACCTTCTTATCTCCTACGAGCTTCATGACCTGCTGCAGCGGATCGTCGGTGAGGACAACTCCGAGCGGTTCGATAAACTCGTGAAATGCGCCCGGTTGCCGCGTCACAACATCAGGATCGATCAAATTACGCTTGAAGCCGACGTGTGGTCGGATGTGACGAGGGATGGCGGCCTTCTTGAGTAGTCTGTGGGCGGTGCTATACACGCCCTCGCGGTAACCAAACTTTCCGAGCAACGCCTGTGACGGCTCGCAGCGGTTGGCGAACATCTGATCGACGATTTGCTCCTCCTCGGCGGCGAAGGTCAGTGGTCCGGCGATCTTGACAATCGTGTCCTTGCCCCAAGCCTTGAGGCGGGAGCCTGTAAAGTGCTTGAAGGCGGGGTCGAGGGCAATGAGTTCCTCGAGGGCCTGCCGCACGAGTTCTTCGTCGAAACCGGATTCGAAGGGCGTGTTGGCGAGGGTGTTATCCTTGCCGAAGAGAGCATACTGGGTCGAGTTGTTCACGGCGTTGGGTGAGACCGTCTGGGGTTCCTCCAAGGTGGCGTTCAACATCGCCAGCTGGGTGTCCTCGGCATCGGTGGCCTTCGAGATCACTTTCACCGCCGTGATCTGAACGAAGTCCTTCGGATCGCTGAGCAGCGGAGTGAGTTTGGACAAATTTTGCAGTACGACATCGTTGCCGCAAGCACCGAGGGTGCGCAGGGCCCCGTCACGGAAGCGAGCTTCCTTGCTCGCCAGCAAAGCGACGACGTTGGGAACAATTTCTTTTTCCCCGGCCATGAAGCGCTTGCCCAGTTCGCGGGCAAAAACTCCGCGCGCCTTTGGTTTGAAGATGTCGAGCAGGTCGATGAGTTCCTTCGTGCTGCGCTCCTGCCACGGGCTGCCATCGAGTTCCTTAAGCCACGGATCGTTGAACTGTGCACGAGCGCTGGTCATCAGTTGCTTCATTTCCCGATCGGTCGGATAAAGATCCTCGTCGGAGTCCTTGCCAGTGATGAGGGTCTGCTTGAGGTAAACCGCCTGGTGGAGAATCTCGGTGGCAGTGGGGTCGCGCAATGTCTTGTATTCCCACGTCGGCGAATGATAGACAAAGCTGCCGTCGAACATCCGGCAGAGCGTGCGCCGCCAGCGGAGGTTGCGCTCGTTGTAGATACGCACTTTGGGCCCACACATCGTGGCAGCCCATGAAGACCAGTTTCCATGGTAATCGGCGGCATGTCCTCCACGGCGGGTGAAGGCGCAGTGGCTCGACATCATGGCGAAGTATTTGGCGCCGTGTTTGTCGCCGAGCAGCTTCATTGAGAAGGCCACTCCAGTGTTCTTTCCGTTGCTATCGTCGGTGGCAGCAGCGCCGAAGTCGCCGTAGGGGATGGCTCCCTGGTCGACGTAGGAGCCGAAAAATTTGTGGGCGCGCTTGATGGCCTGGTCGATCTCGGGATGCTCGACGCCGAGTTTTTTTGCGAGGGTGATGAGGAAGAAGCAGCGGTTACCGGCGGCGTTGAGCGCGCCGTATCCGGGGTTCATACGGTGGAACTCACCCCCATTGAAGGATGGATAGGCAAAGGTGTGCCCCCAGCTTCCGCCACCACTCTGACCGAGGGCCGTGTCAATGGCATACTTCCGCAGGGCGGGCAGGACAAACTCATCACCTGTCGCTTCGTAGTAGAGAGCACAATTCAGTCCCGTAAATCCATGGTGCCAGCTCTGGTAACCTTTGCCACCCCGATAGCCTGGCTCGAACATCGCCCCGGCAGGGACAGTCGGCGGATGCCATTGCTTGGCGTGGGGACCACGCACCCAGTCGTGTACCATCTTGCGGTGCTCGGGCTTCCCTGAAGCAACAAGCGCGATCGCCTCTAACATACCACCACCACTGCGGCGAACCTTGGGATCAACGATAAATTTTTTTTCCAACACCTTCCAGGCCTCTTCAAGAATTTGTACGGTCTTCGGGCAATCGTAGGGAGCGGTGTCACTATAGTCGGGAAAGGTGCGGATCGTCAGACTGATCTCAAGATTACTCGGAATGATGGGAAACTCACCGAAGCCCTGAGCCTCTTTCGTGCGCTCCTCTTCTTTTTTCCACTCGTAGAGCGAATTGTCATCGCGGGCTTTGTCAAAAAGCTGATCGATATCCACTCCGACCACATCCTTTTTCCCGTTGCGATTGATATAGTTTTTATCGCGCCAGACCAGGAAGCTGATCTTGCCCGCATTCTTCTCGCGCTCGGCTTCAATGATCGCGTTACCTATCAGATGACCAAGGTGACCACCGGCGACAAATTTCTTCCCATTCAAGCCGATCAGGACATCGCCGGGCAAAAACTTCCCCTCGGAGGGTGAGCCTTTGATGGTAGTCAACACCTGGAACTGATCTCCAGAGAACCTGCCTGTCCACATTCCCACGATCCCGGTTGGCCCCAGGGTCCAAGGCCGGTCTGTCGTCTCGGGCGGAAGTTCACCCTTGGTGAGGTCAACCAGCTTCTTTGGGCGCTGGTTCTGCTCGCCTTCAGGTGTCCCTTGGTTGGCGATCGCCTCCATCTGTTCGGGCGTAAGCGTGCGCTCTTCTGCAGGAGCCACGGCGACAAGGCCTGGCAACAAACAGAGAATCTTAAAAAAGTGTGTCTTCATGATGGAATGGGTTCTCCCTCGAGTTTGGATGGGCTGGATTTCGCCTGCGCTGCCTTCGATAATTTTTCCCGGAGGATCAGAATTGAAAACCCGGTCGCGTGGGCCAGCTTCATCGCCTCTTCAAGGGTTTCCCGGGGCATTGGAATCGATAGATCCCAAACGAGATGGGCGGTTTGAGAAACCCTGGCTCGAGAAACCGTTCGTTGCTCGAGCCTCGCCAGAAAACCGGCAAGCAATGTGAGCGCTCTTTCCGGGCGATCAACCACAAACGAACTACGTCCGTACCAAACAGTTTCAAAGATGAAATCATCATCGACTCCGGCACTTGCTGGAATCAACTCTTCCCTCCCACCAATGAATGGCAGTCTTCTCAGTGACTTGGGAAATTTGGCAACCCGGGCGGGATCATCAGTCAGGTAGACAAACGAATCACCACGCTTCGCCAGCCGTGCCAACTCGCTCCGGGCGGACTTTCGATGACGCTTCTTTGAAACCACCAGAGGCGGCATGGGAGTCAGGGCATTGAGCCATGAACTCGGCAAAGGAAGAGGCCTTGAAGCTTTCCCATACAGATTTGCACGCCTGAGGTAGTCGTAAAGAACGATAAAAATCGCAAGCGCCAGAAGAATCAAGGTCAGTCGCAGATTCAAAAGATCGAGCCGGTTCGCCATGACCATGTCAGCCTCCGCCATGATGATCGGTTCACTTCCCTCGTCTGCTTCAAATTCCTCGGATTGCACCCCGCCAATAACATCTTCGCCACCAATCTCCGACTCAAGGCTTCCGTCTCCCCCGCCCCCCGAGCGGGTTTTCTTTTCTCTCTTCCACCCGGGTTCGCCAAAGCCTCCCTTGCTTTCAAAATATTTAAGATCGGCATCATCCATGCCCGCGCGATCAAGAAAATCACTGGCCCCGTCCTCTGCGAAGCGGATCTTGGACACTTCGTCGCTACGGCTATCAAGCAAAGCTTGTTGTTTCGCCTCTTCCAGAGCCGCCTGCTTCACAAGCTCTGCGCTCCGATCGGGTTGAATTCGATTCACATGGCCCTTCGAATTAATTCTCGCACAGACAAAAGACACCACAACCAAAGCCAATGCCACCGTGCTCCACAAGCGTGCGGGCTTCTTCAAATAAACCAACCACATCAACAAGGTTCCTCCCGAAAGACCAACTCCGAGATAACCAATTTCGCTAAAGTATTCCGGATTCCAGTTCATTTTTTGGCTTTGGTCACAGCATCGTCCCAATTATTGAAGGCATAATTGACAAGGTTAACGCCCAAACTCACAGCGGCATCACGCATCTCGGGTGAGACGTCGGTATAGCCTTGGGATTTCCAGGCGTCATTCATATCGCCCGGGTGATAGAAGGCAACCCAGCGTCCGTCGTGTTTGATCCCCAACGGACGCCGACCACCGTGATGCCAAAATGCCGGAGCGCCATCAGGAAAGCGGGTGGGAGCCTGGTAAAGCATATCGTCATCAGCGATATCAATCAGCGGCTTGTCGGGAAAGACCTGGCGCATAAAATGGATGAAGCTGCTATGAAAACGGGCGCTGCCCGCATCGGCGATGAGCATCCCCCCGCCGAGGCAGTATTCGCGGAGAATCTTCATATCGCCCGAACTGACCCGCCCCATGCTTCCGTTGCCAGTCAGATAGACAAAGGGAGGGAATCCGTCCTTGGGATACTTCTTAAGCAATCCAATTGAATGGCTCTCGCCCCTGCGGGCGATTTTCTTCAAACCGGTCATCTTGGCGAACGCGCGCAGGAAATTAATATCGGCACCGGTTTCATTCATCCCGTCGTCCCAGCCTGCTCCACCATGATCAAGACGAATGAAGCGGATTTTGTAATCATCCATTCCGGCCGGCCAGCCACCTTCGGTACCCCCACCCTTGCCAATCTTACCCGCCTTGGCAATCGCACCAGCCTCGTAGGTCGCCTGTGTTTGTTTCTCCATTTCCTGATCCACTTCGGTTTCATCCAAATCAGGAATGGCCATGATGATATCGGAATTGGCACGCAGGGTCAGAGTCTTCTTCTTTTTCTTCTTCGGCTTCACCATCTTCACCATTGCCACGACCGGGTTACCACTTCCCTTGGGAACCTTATAGGCCTCAACACGCCCCCCCAGACTGAGCAACCACGGGATGATGATCAGGATTGTCACGTGCGTGCCAAAACTGGCGTAGAGGCTTCGACGATGACGAGGATCCCGTCCATGCGTCCGCAAGTCTTCGAGAACCCGGTCACCGGACATCGGCTCTCCTTTCTTACTCGTGAAGGCTGCGTATACCGAGCGACTCTTCAACATCAATCGTAACCAGCCGGCATAGAGAGCGACCGCAAGAGCTGGCCAGCAAACGGACCACCAACGCAATAGGATCGTCGCTCGATCCTGCTTTTCGCCATCAATCTCAACCTCCGCATCGAGCACCGCAAAAAGCCCCATCCAAACGATGACGACATAACAAGCGACAGCAAGGTATACGAGAATCAGCGAATTCCGAAGAAGATGGTAGGTCACACGACTTCGCACCACCCCAAGCAACCCGGTGACAGCACACAGAAGTCCCACCACTCCAAAGGCCTGAAAGGAAATTGCCAGTGCCCGAATGAGATTCAGGGATTCAAAAACCTCCATCACCCCGGAATTACGGCCAAAAAAAGCCGACAATGCCCGTGGCCCCCATGACCAGGCAGCCCAACCTAATGCCGAAAGCATCACGGTGGCCACACAGACGACCATCGCCTTTGAGAGCGAAGGGCGCGTGGGTATCTCATCGACCCATTCGGTAGGAAGAGAACTTTTTTGATTGGATTTCATAGTGCCAGCAAACCGGTGGACTCAGGGCCTACTTGAAAAGATCCTCTTCGTCGTCTTCGATCTTGGGAACGTCGGGGCCGCCGCTCTTCACCTTGAGCTCTTTCTCAATGCTCGATTCAGGTTCAGGAACTTTGGGCTCCGAAGCGGGTGCTTCGGGCGCCTTTTGACGGGCACGCTTTGGGCCTCCGTCGGTAAAATTGCCGCTGATGTCCTGAACATTTAGTCCATGTTCCTCGGCGATATCCCGTAATGACTGGGTCGCCTCCTTCATCGCCAACTCCATCCGTTCCTGTTCACTTAACCCGGAGGTATCACGCCCCATGATCGACTTTTTGAGGAAAGGAATACTCGTTCCCAAAAGAAGAATGGCATGGATCACCACCGTGAAGAGAATGATCGATTTCAAACTCCGCCCCCGGAAATTCTCCATCAATTCGTCCGGTGAAATTTCATCGTGATTCGACTGGTTCCTGATCTCTTTTTCTTCCATTTGATTTTCTGACTACTGATTTTTTTCCCCCACCGCTTCTATGATTCCTCCCGCCTCGGCGATTGCTTTCATGACAGGTTCGAAGGTTTCCTTCGGGAGTGCGGCGTCGCACTTAAATTGAACGTGACGTTGGTCGTCGGTCGAGGTGCTGGCAAGGACGGCACGGACTCCCCATTCAACATCCTTGGAATTCTCAACGCGCGCGCCATCAAAGTAAATGACGCCATCGGCATCAATCGCCACTCGCGCTGCCACCGCCGTCTTTGTCTTTTTCACGAACTCGGAATTGGGAAGGGTGACTTGAAGGTTGGTCTTGTCCTTGGCGACTTCACTGCACACCAGAAAAAAGATGATCAGCAAAAAAGCGATATCTCCCATGCTGGCGATCGGCACCGGGACCATCCGCCTCTTCTTTCGCTGTGCTCGTTTCTTCATCGCTTACTTGTCATCCTCCACGAGAGCGACCACGCCGCCGTTTGCACTAATGGCCGCGAGGGCCTGAAAATAGACTTCGTAAGGAGTTCCCTTTGCTGACTCCAAAAGAATAATCCGCTTATCCGCTTCCTGCTCCGGGAGATCAAGGGCCGACAGACGTTCGTTAAGCCCGGCAAGATCAACCCTCTTGTCGTTAAACATGATCAGATCGTTCTTGAGATTGATGGTGGGAGTTTTGTCTGATTGGGTCTGGCTTGATTTCTCCCCGGATGGGAGGTCAGCCGTAATGCTCTTCACCTTCACCAAGGTTGTTGCGACGAGGAAATAAATGATCAACAGGAAAGCGATATCCGAGAACGAACCGGTCGGAATCTCTCCCGAGCGGTGCTTCTTCTCTCTCCGATCGCGTTTTCTCATGGGGTGTTCCTGGTTATGCTTAGTGGTGGGTCAGGATAAACTCAACGACCTCACTGTTCGCTTCCTCAATCTCAAGCTCGATCTCATCACTCCAACGATTAAAAACACTCTGGGGAATCACCGCGAGAAGCGCGACGATTAAGCCAACCGCAGTCGTAATCATCGCTTCGGCAATACCATTCGCCACTGCTCCGCCGCTACCACCCACGCTTCCGGCATCAGCAAGTCCGGCAAAAGAGGCGATCATTCCAGTCACCGTTCCGGTCATCCCCAACAGTGGTGCCGCTGTCCCGATCGTGGTCAGGACATCAAGGCGCCGATTCACCACACCCATGGCTTGTGTGCTGTAGTCTTCCATTACCTGCCCGACCACGAGTCGCATCGTTTCCGAACTTTCCTTCTTACCACTCAGATGTTGGTAGGAACGGAGGCCGGCCAGAAGAACCGAGGCAATGGGTCCGCGTGCCGTCTCACACTCGCGTGCTGCTGAATCAATGTCATTCTTTCGGAGATGGCCGAGAACCTTCGATCGCAACGAGCGGGTGTTGACCTTCCTATTATCACGAAAGGCAAACCACCGGTCAAAAACGACGGCTAGGCTAATCAAGCTGCACAAGATCAATGGGACCATCAACGGTCCTCCTTTTAAAAGATGTTCTAACATAATTCTTAACGGATGTTCAGTTACGGGTATGGGAAGTGAGATTTGATGAATTCCAAAACCGAAGGAGTTCAAGAGCTTCGCGTGGCGAAAGTGGAAAGTGGCTGAATTTTAATTCTTCGCCCGGGACAACCACAAATTCGCCGGTGGCGTGATTGTAGTGGCTTTCCCCGCAACGGGAAAGAGGAAGGCGAGCTGAATAACGGCGACGCCCCACTGCCAGCATGATGAGTTCACCTGACACCACACAAATCCACAGAGGCGTCCGCCGCCACCAACGCCCCGTATCGATTCGGGCGTTGCTGCGAATACAAAGCTCAGGCCTGGCATCGCCGACTTCCTCCCGGAGGAGTTCTTGTTCCCGTTGATTCATCATTATCTGGTGCTTTCCTTCAGGGTCTCGATCATGCGTTCACGCGCCTCGTTTTCGACCTGGATGATCCTCTCGAATGCCGGATCAGTGAGACGACCGCGTGCATACTTCGCCCATTTGCTGTCAGAGAAATCAAAGGTGACACGGCGGTAAAGTTTGTAGGCGTCATTCATGGCCTTGCCACGTCCTTTGTAGTTTCCATCCGACATAATTCCGGCGGATCGTTCGTTGCTCAGGCCGCACCAATACATCGCCTGGGAGCGAATCTCACGCCCCTCGTATTTCTCATTCCGGTAGACCACTTCAAAGCCCTCAATCGCCTGCACATACTGGTGGGCGCGCATGAAGTTCTGCGCCGCGCGGAGACCGGCGAGGCCAGCGAGCTTGTCGTCCGGGAAACGCTCTTGAAGCTTGGTGAACACCATGGCGGCATTGAGAAACTGCGGGTAGGAGAGCTTGTCGAGGCGGAACACCTCGGACTTCGATTGATCATCCTCGTTCTCCCGCAATGGATCGGCCTCTTTCTTGAGCGCCAATCCCTTTTTCTGGAAATAGCCACCGAGACGAGACATCACCTCCGGGATGAGTTCGTCATCGGGATATTTGTAGGCAAGCTTCACATACTCTTCCACGGCATTATCAATCTCACCCATCTTCTCGTAAACCAGCGCGGTCTTAAATTGCGCCTTCGGAGCAAATTCCGTATCAGGATAGTCGGTCGTGATTTTCATGAAACGCGCCAGCGCATCCTGATACATGGGCAGCTTGGCTTCATCGTTTTTCGAAAGATCAGCGTATTCCTGGGAAAGGTTCCCCAGGAGATACTCGGCATGGGCTTGCAATTCTTCATCGCGGTGGGTCGCAATCGCCTCGGCAAGGAGTTTCTGAGCGTGAGCCATCTCGCGGCGAGCCAAGCTCTCCTGCTCCATCTCACGGTGCTTTTTAGCCAGTTCAAAAAAGGATTCGGCCAAGACAAAACTCGTTTGCACCGCCATCTCGTCGCCAGTGAATCGTTTACTGAAGGGCTCAATCGTTCCGTCGGCACCCTTGTTGACGTTCACTTGATACGATTGGATTCCTTCCGAAGTGGAATAGGAAATGGAAACATCATCGCCGTATCGTACCGGGAAGCCATTAAGTGCGACGGGTGGCAGCTTGGCAGACACTTTCTCATCAGCGTAGCTAAGCGCGAAGACGCCTTTAAATACTCCTGAGTGCGGCTCGGTTTCACGCAACTCGTATTCGGTGGTAGCGCCGCTGGTTGACTTGAGCGTCACCGCAGCGGAATCACGTCCCGGCCCCGTGTCGAGACCACGGTCCAACACACGGAGGTATACTTTCTCACCGACAAAGGCACTGTTGAGCGCGGTGTTGTAATTACCATCCATCACGTCGAGGAAACCATGGCTACTGACTTTGATTTTTGCCGTCTTCCACATCACCTTGCCTTCCGCATTCTTATACGGGTAGCCGAGGTGCACGATATCCCCTGCCTGGACAACAAGCCCGGCCGGGATTGCCGAACTCGGCAGCGCCTCCGCGGCTTTGTTCGCGTAGCTCACCGTTGGCGGGTCACCTAGAATGAGTGGAATGGAAAACGAAAAGCGTCCCTCTTCCAAAGGGGGTTGGTTCGATGGTGAGCGCGGATTGGCTCCAACCTGATAACCACTCGGGGTCATAACTTCTGCCCCCTCCAATGCACCAGTCAGCTTCATCGTGCCGGGCACGCTGACGTTAAAGGACGATTTTAAATCAGCCTTGGCCGCCTTGCGTGCGGCGTCAGTCTGAATGTAAGCCCGGATTTCACTGCTCTCTGCAAGAGCAAGATGGGGAACCACCACATCAAACCGCAGGCTCGCACCCACAACACCTTGCAGATCCTCATCGGATAACTTTTCCTCACCAATATAATGGTAATCCAGGGTCCGGTGCTCCGGCACAATCTCAGGAGCCAATCTGCTGCCCTTTCTGGTCTTGGGCTGACTCGCTGGCTCCTCCTCTGGCTTTGCTGGCGGGAGTTTTTTGCTCGTAAGGTTGTAAGCGGCCAACGATGGCATTTCGTAATTCGCGTGAGAGATCGTCACCTTTCGATCAGTGGGAATACCCGGACTGAGATTCTCTTGATCACGATAGACCGCGGTCAGCGTTCCACCCTTGGTCATCTTGATTTCCGACGCTCGCGATGGTTCACCTTCAACGGGAAAGATCTTACCGATAAAACGGCCGCTGTGCTCCTCGGTCTCCAACGCCTTCACCTTCGCCTCACCTCCACTGCTGGTCGTAATCTTAAATTCAACCGCATCACGCTTCGGGCTGCCATCCATGTCAGGATCGTTGATAACGATCGCGACCGCGTCGTCGAAACGGAAACGGCGGATCGGCTCCAACACCAAGACACGACCCTCGGTCGTAGTCTCGTAGTTCAGAAATGAAGCGGAGATTTCCGCGTTATTGAAAGCAACCGTCAGGCGCTTCTCATGCTTCGAGCGTTTGGGTGTCGCCGTGACCGGATCTTCATAGCGGGCGATAATCTGGTCGCCGGGAAGCACCTCCAGCTCCGTGTTCGCACGCAATGCCTGGTAGTCCTGGGTCACCGGCAACAGAACCTTGCCTCCGCGGTCGCTGAGTGTCACTTTTTTGATCACCGGCGCGACACCCTCGAAGCCTGCAATGACGAAGCGAGTGAGACGTGCCTGGGTACGATCGCCGAAGGCAATATCGAAGCCGTCGTCGCTCTTCGTAATTGCGGCAGGCTGTTGGATCGTTGCACGAACCCCCTCCGGGAAGGTGCTCGGGTCAAACATCGCGTCGGGACATGGTGCGAGCTCGTCCTTACCAGCCACATCGCACGAGAGGACCGGCTTGCGCTTCTTCAACTCGCCAAGTGACTCGGTCGACCAAACCTCGATTTCGTGAAGTCCGGGGCCAAATTTGCGTTCAATACCAAGCGGGTCGTCGATTTCCGAGGAAGCGGGTTGGCCGTCGATCATGAAGATCGTCCGGGTTTCGCCCTTTTCACTGACGAGCGGAAACCCCTCGAGGCGGAAGCGGCGGATCGCGGCGGCCGGCTGATAAAAAAGAGCTCTGAACTGGAGCAGCACCGTTTCGTTCGGGTGAAATCCCCCGTTGGGAAGCATTCCAAGGGAGAGGTTGGGAGCAATCTCGGCGCTGTAGGTACTCTTCGGGCGGAGGGAAGCGACCTCCATGGCTTGTGTCCAGTCGTCGGGAAGGGTCCGGTCCCCGGGGATGGAATGAGTGGCAGGATCGGTCCTGAGGCTAAAGGACACCCGTGGACGGCCGTCCCAGGGGGCGGGGTTTTTCTCCTCGGGATAACGTGCCCGCGTCGTCCACTCCTTGCCGTTCATCGATGTCTGCAACACAAAATGGGTCAGCGACTGACCAGCACCACTGGAAACAAGCGACATTTTGTCGAGCGGCACGTTGTCGTTCAGATCAATGCCGAATGTGCGCATGCTATCCCGGTCGCCGACCTTGCCGGACCATCCGGGATAGTCTTTGGCGCTAATCGCCATGTTCGGGTCACTGCCCGGCGCGCTCTCGGAGGCAAAGGCCAATGCCTGAGCCCCACTGGTCGGGACGATGGCCTGGAACTCTCCGGTGAAGGGACCGGTCTCGGTCAACTTGAGACGGCGAATCTCATCGCCACTCGAAGTTGTCAGAGTGAGGTAGATTTCATCGATGGCTGAAGTTTTGCTTTGGTCCGGATCGTTGACACGAAGGTATACCGGATTACCGGGCCTTACTGAGCGCGTCCCCAGGGCTGCTTGTGCCGTTGAAAGACCGAGCTCCTCGATATCGAGACGTCGTTCGCCCTCGCGAGGTGGAAAGGCGCCTGCCGCGAGTGCCAGCTGAGCATCCGACGCCACTCCGATGACAATTTCAGGATCTTCCGGCAGATCGTCCATCTTGGCTCGAAATCGTTTTGAGTAACCGAAACGGATCTCATCCTCGCCGAGGATTTGCAAAATCTTATCACCGGGAATCGGTGGTCCCAGCGCGGTCGGCACCTCGGCGCGGAACTTCTCTTTGTTGTCACCAAGTTGGCGCAGCATGACGCGTTCCTTGTCACCGGACTTTGCCCAGATCTCGACTTCGATATCAGCACCAACTCCGGAGACCCGGAGTGTGGGGTCACGTAAATTAATTTTTACCGCCTCGCCCGGCACAATCACGGTGTTCTCCTGGGATGGTCCAAGTTCGATCTCGCTCGCCTCGACGAGTTTGCGCATATGGTTGTGAATCTTACCGCGAAGGATCAGGGCATCCGGGTGTTTTGGCTCCCGGCGCAGGACGGACTCAATTTCGCCGAGTCCTTCTTTATAGTTTTCCTGATCCATAAACACCTCGGCGCGGGCGTAGTGAACCTTGATGCGGGAGCCGGGATTCTTGATACGCATCAGTTTATCGAGCTCGGTCATGGCAGCTCCAAAATTCCTGGAAGCACGGTCGATTTTTACCGATCCCAAGGCAGCTCGCATTCCCATATCCGATCCCTGGTATTCCTTGGCATCAGCGACCTTGCGATACCAGGCTCGTGAAGTTGGCAGAGCCCCTTTCAGGAAGGCGAGATCCGCGTAGGAAATCTTGAGTTCGGCATCTTGTTCAAGGCTGAAGGTTCCCTCGGCCTGGCGTGACCAGATCGTCAACTCCTTCACCAACTGCTCGGCGAGGTCGGTATTTCCAGTCTCGGTATTACGCTTCAATAACCAAAATCCGTATTCAACCGAGGTCTTCCTAAGAACCGCCTGCAACTGATCGGCCCCTTCCTGATAGAGCGCCCAAGCGGAGTCAACATTGCCTTGTACGAATTCGGCATTCGACTTGTAAATGAGATACGCGGGATCGGATTCATCGACCGGAATTTCCACGGCACCGACCTCGGTGGCGGCCTTGCCGGTGACTTGGCGGAGACGACCACTGATGCGAACAAGACGCGGATCCGTGCTGGCAGCGAGGGCGCGACCGGCCTCGCTACGACTGCCGCTCCGGGCCACGGTCATGGCGAGCGAAGAAGCCCCGTCTTCAAAGGCCGCCTCTCCAAACTGCGTGAGCGATTCGGCGGCCCGGTAATGATTCTTGTCGTCGGTGCCTGAGGCCGCATGCCAGAGTCCGGCGACGTAAGGTTCGAGCGTGCCCCAGCTTTTCTCCTCCGAGAGATCCTTGGTGAGTCGCTGAATCAACGGCTCGTATCCCTGCTTCGCGGGGATGATTCCTAACCCCACATTCTCATTGAAAAGCGAGAGGACGAGAGCACGTGTTCCGCCAGTCCACTCGGGCGTGGCGGCCACTTGAGTGAGGCCAATGACGGTGACACAATCGGGAGCCTTGGAAGCGCGGTCCACTGCCGCTATGAGGGCGGCTTCCACCTGAGCGGGAGTGGCGCCCGCTTCCAGGGCAAGCAACTCACGACTGAGATACCCGGGATCGTTGAGCGCCATGGCACCGGCAGTGAGAGCTGCCTTGCCGAAGTGACTTTTGTCGGCTGCAACGCGCCGATAGGCCGGGTCGAGTTTGGCGTAGGCCGGCGAGGCCACGAGCACCTTGATGAACTCCACAGCCTCCGGCTTGCGGGGATCGATACTGTGAAGCCACATGCCAAAGATTGTTTCGGAAATCGTTCCGGCTTTCATCTGGGCGCGAACGAGGCCACCGAGGTATGTTATGAGATCTCCGGCAGTCTCTCTTGTCCCCTTCTGATGGTAACGGAAATGGTTGTCGTAGACGTCGGCCTGCCACGGGAGTGCCCCGCCCTTGCCGAACTGCGATTTGCCGAGTGCGCGGTGTAGCAAATACTCACGCCCTCCCCCAAGGTTCGCACACAAAGTCTTGATCATTGTCACCTTATCGGCATCCGGGGCTTGGGCGAAGAGTTCATCCCAGAGCACGTTTGATCCGGGAAGGACTGGCCCGGGAGATAAAAGGTCCCTCTGCAATGCCTTGAATGCGGTGAGACGATCCTTGCTGTTGGCCTCCGGGTCGATCTGCTTTTTCAGCTGCTGATAACGAGCATCGAGATTCTCGTATTTTTTGATCGGGTCGGAATCATTCCCGTCCTTTTCGAACATCCCGCTGTTCCAAATCCCCTTGCTGAGGTCCTTGATGTCGGTGAAACGCCACATTTCCGATTTCATCAGGTCATCGACGACGAGGCTGTATTTGCGTTCGGGCTTGGCCCACACGCGAACCATCGCCGCCTGGGCATGGGGATTGCGGGCAAGATGCGGAGCCATCGCCTTCGCCTCTTCCAGAGTGAGAGTCTTATCGAAGAGCGGTACGTCCGGAGCCGTCAGAGTATTGAACACCTCTGGAATCTGGGGCACGAGTACCCGTAGGTCCTGCCGGGAAAAAAGATACCCGGCAGGAATCCGATTCTTGGCACCTGCAATTTTGGAGGCAAGAATGTCCCGAGCCTGATCAGCGGTTAGGCCGCGCAGGGCCTTCAATAACGGGGCGGCCTTTTCCTCACGTCGTGGAATGACAAAGGTCGCGAAGACCCCCGAGTCGCCAGCATTGAAGTGCATCCAGCCCTTCGCCACCGCCATCGATCCTTCATAGGGCAGTGCCATAACAAGGGCATTGGCGGCCTTGATCGCATCATCCATGAGATGATCATGAATTTTTTCCTTAGCGCCGACCAATTCCGCCATGGTGGCTGCCAGGGGAACGATCTCCTTCACCCATGCAATCCGCGCCTTGGTTTGAGGGGTGGTCCGTTTCGCCGCGGCTAATGTATCCAAAGACTCAAACAGAGATTCGTCATCATGATTAAACGTCTCCAACTCACGCAGCAAGGCATCGAGATTGCCCGCATAGGGCTCAAGTGAATCGTTACTGTTGAAGACCGCAGCCAGTCGATTCGCCATCGCGGCGAAATCAGCGCGACTCTGAGCCTGCTCAAGGAACCAGGAATCAAACTGACGGGTTCGACCATAGGCTCTCAAACGATCGCCGTCCTCACGCATGAATAGATATGCGGCCTCAGAGTCTCCGAGGGAGTTGATCATGATACGGTAAACCGCAGGTGCCGCTTGGGCGGCAAGCCCGGAATCAACCTTGGGACTCTTGAGGAGCTTTCGGTAGAAGCCGGCGGCGTCCTTCCACTCTACGGCATATTCTGCCGCCTGTCCTGCTTTGAATAGGAGCTGCTGCGAGCTCGTCGGGTTGGCTCCCAGCCACGTGCGCACGGCGGCAAAGCCCTTCGCGGAGCGATGCTCCTTGATACCCGATTGCAAGATCTGCGTAACCGCGCCCTCGGTCTGGGTCGGCGCATCCTTAAACGCGGCGATCTGATCGTCGAGTGGTGACGCCGCAATCCAGCCAGTAGTGAATGCCAGGAAAGCGAACGCCGCCCCAAGGGCTCTCACGTGACCTGCAGCCTGACTCCTGATTGTTTTCTGCTGATGACTGATCATTGCCCTTCCTCAAGTCTCTCCAGTTCAAGTTTGTTCTCCAAATTAAGTAAGGCCTCCTGGGAAAGCTGGCCGCGTGCATAGGCAGCCCAGTCGCTCTCCGGAAAATCATATGTGAGACGTTTATAGATCGAATAAGCGGCCATCTGGTTGCGCTTCTCCTGGTGACACTTGCCGGTCCAGTACATCGCCTGCGATCGGATGGTCTTGCCGTCGTAGCTTTTCTCGTTGATGACGTGATTGAAGGCATCGATTGCCTCCGGGAGCTCTCCGGCGCGCATGTAGGCCTGGCCTGCCCGCAGACCAGCGGCACCCGCCATGGTATGGCTTGGGAAACGCTGCTGAAGTCGACCGAAAATCTGCGCGGTCTTGAGATACTCACGCACCGCCATCTTCTGCATCGCCTCCCCCTCGAACATCGCATCCTTGTCCTCTTCCGTCGTGCCCTTCTCCAGAAGCGGTTTTGCTTTTGCTTCGTAACCCGCAGCTTTCTTCAGGAAATGGCTGCCAAGCCTCGCCATGGAGGTAGCAAGGAATTCGGAATCGGGATACTTGTAGGCGAGTTTGACATACTCCTGCGCCGCGATTTCTGGCTCCTTGAGTTTTTCGTAAATCGTGGCGATCTTAAACTGCGCCTTGGAGGCATGAAGAGTGCCGGAGTAGCTCCCGGTGACTGTCATGAAGCGTGACAACGCCGCGCGGTATCGATCTTCCTTCAGCTCGCCGGCCTCCGTCGTATCGGCTTCCTCCAGGGTCAGATTTCCGAGGAGGTATTCAGCGTGGGCTCGGGTCTCAGGATCGCGAAACTGATCCATCGCATTGGCAAGCAGTTGCTTCGCTTGCTCGTATTCACGGGCTGCCAATTCAGTCTCGCCAAGACGACGATGCCGTTTCGCGATCTCCAGGTAGGCTTCCGCGAGGGAAAACTGGGTGCGCATTGCAACGTCCGCGTCCTCATACTGCTTGGAAAACGGCTGAATCGTGCCATCGGCTCCCTTACTGATCGCCACAATCGAGAGCGGTGACTTCACTCCGTTGCGATCGGTGTAGCGCGCAGCCACGGTATCGCCATAGGTGATTGGGAACCCCTGACGCCTGACGTCATAACCATCGGGCAGAGGTCCGGGGGTGCTTGCATAACTCAGAACATATCCGCGGGTGAAGACACCACTATGGGGATCGGTTTCCAGTAATTCCACCCGGGATTTGGCTCCTGACTTCGCTTGCAGGAGGACTGTCACAATATCGCTCTTATCGGTTAAATCAGCACCAAGGTCGTTGACCCTCAAATGAAGAGTCTCGCCAGCATAAACACTGGTGAGCCGCTTGCTGAAGTCCTCGTCCATGACCTCGAACAGCGGGTGCGTGATCACTTCTGCGGAGGCTGTGATCCAATGATCTTCGCCATCACTCTTCTTATAACGGAAACCGAAGAATACTTTTTCGCCCGGACGGACGACTAATCCACCACCAACCTGCTCAAGGATACGCGAGGCGCTGCGGGAGGTCTCAATCTGTTTTTGGAGATCCCTACGTTCCTCGTAAGTGATGACACCACGCAGTGGCAACACATCGGCGACCAGTGGCACGGAGAAACGGAAGCGGTCGCTGGCGACAGGATTGGGAGTCCCCCACTCCACGTGTCCACCGGAATAGTTCCGACTCTCCCAGCTACGACGATTCTCGCGATTCCGCAGCCCCCTCCATTCGTTGCCTATCAGCACACTTCCCAGCGCGCCGGTGAGTTCTACCGTGCCGGGCACATTGATATCAAAATCCTGGGTTGCACCGTTTTCAGAGGCAGCACGCCCGGCTTCGGTCTGGGCATAAACTTTCACTTGTGAGGAATTACGCAGAGCCAGGTGTGGAGCCTTCATCTCGAGATACGCCATCCTGCCGTGAATCAAGGAGATCCCTCCTTCGGGTGGATTGCTTACCGGGGTGAGTTTATTTTCCACAAGCCAGATTGCCCGGCTATTCTCGATTGTCTTGTCACGCTCCTGGAATTCCACGGAGGAGTGGGCGATCTGGAGCTCGGGTAGCTGAAATCCTGCGTGGACAATCTTACCTCGACGTTCCATCGGCACACCCGGACGATTGTTTTCGGCATCCCGGTAGATTGCCGTCAAATGACTTCCTTCGGCGACCTGGATCTGCGTTTCGCCTGATGCAGCGTCTGCCACCGGTGTAATCACCGCCTTGAAGATACCGGTAGATGGACCGGTCTCGGTGGCGATGAGCTCCTTGATTCCACCCGTTTCGCTGGCAATGCTGACTTTCACCGTATCTGGTTCAACCGTCACATCCATATCCGCATCGTGCACCGCAATGCTGAGCGGTTGGTCGTAGGGGAAACGAAGAAGTTTTTCATAGAAAGGCATATCCTTGCCAACCCTCTCATTCCAGCGAGGTTCCATGTCGGCGAACTCGACCCGACCATCGCTGAAGGAGACGTTGAGGAAGCGTTCATGCTTCTCCTTCTTGTCGGTCACGAAGCGGTCATCGACGTAGCGCACAAAGATCTTATCCCCGGTAAGAATCTCCAGGGTTTCATTTTTATTGAGCGATGAAAAATCCTCGGCGACCGGCAACAGCTTATTCCCGTCGGGACCGTTCAAGGTGATCCGGTTCACGGCAGGAACGGGTCCCCCCTGATCGAGGAACACCAGACGCATCAACCGGGCACGTGAGTCAGGTGCAAATGTGACGTTGAACCGAGTGCCATCGGCGTCGGCCGCAATTTCAGCAGGAGCATTACGATGCTCCAAGACACCATCGGGAAATGTCTTCGGATCAAAGAAATTGTCAGGACAATCGGCGAACTTGTCGGGATCGTCGAGGTTGGCCTGCAACTTGATATCGCGACCAAATCCGATGGCGCAATCCCAGCCGGTCGCCCAAATCTCGAAGCGGTGCAAGCCGGCGCGCAGGTTCAGTCCACCTTCCAGGCGGCCATCCTCACCGGTAATTCTCCGACCATCGATCGCGAGCAGGAACTGGGGAGGATGCGCGACCGAGGGATGCGTCTTCTCGGGCACCTGATATTTCCCAAGCTCCACCTTGAAACGGCGGGTCACCTCGGCAGGTTCGTGAAAATAACCGCGGAAGCGGTAGATTACGTGGGAGTTGTGATGCCGGTTTTGGCGGAGCCACTTCACTTCTGCGGGAATCGATTGATCGAAGGCCTTCGAGATCCCTTCGACATTTGTGGCAACTCCCTGGGCAAATTGTTGGGTCATCCTGTCTCTTATACACATCTGACGCTGCCGACGATCTACTCTGTGTAGA
>CAJXVQ010000006.1 GCA_913060685.1 uncultured Verrucomicrobiales bacterium | reverse complement strand
AGATCAGCCTCGGTCTCGTGGGCTCGGAGATGTGTATAAGAGACAGATGCTACACCACTCACAAGATTGCGAAGATGCGATGCAGGAGACTTTTTCCAAGGCTCTGCGTGCGCTACCGCGTTATCGTGAGGAGGATTATTTTAAGAGTTGGTTGTTTCGCATCGGGCGGAACGAAGCGATTAACATCATTCGTCGTCGCCGCCGGACCGTGGTTGCTGAATCGCCTGAGGAGCACCTTGAGGCTGATCCGTTGATCGATCGCCGGCCCGCGGTGAGTGAAGTGATGGAGCAAAGAGAACGCCTGCGGGCTCTCGATCACGCGATTGCCCGGCTGCCGGATGTCGAACGTGAGGTGCTTGCGATGCGCCTGCAAGGGGACCTTCCCTTCAAGGAGATTGCCAAAATCATTGGAGCTCCGATTGGAACTGTCCTGTCCAGAATGCACAGTGCTAGGAAACGACTGAAACCTCTTCTGGAACCTGAATTAAACGAGTAGATGATGGACCAAAAGACCCAAGATGATCTCCTGCTCTATTGGAGTGGTGAAGCAGATGCTACGCAAACTGCCGCAGTGGAGGCTCTTGTCGAAGCGGACTTCGAGGCCCGCAAATATTTCGAGGAGTTGGGCTGGTTCGATGCTCTTCGAGATGAACTCGCGGAGCTGCCGGCGATGAACCCGTCGCGCAACTTTGCTGCTGAAGCGGTGGCCGGAGCCCGGGTAGCAAGGAAAGTTTCCCGATTCCCACTCTCATGGATTGCGGCGGCTGCTGCTGCAATTGCGCTGGTGGCTCTGGGTATCAAGTCGTGGCCCCATGAGAGTAATGACCAGGTCAATGCGAGTGTCGTTGAAGAAGGGAAACTCCCAGGGAGATCTGTGAACGAAGAGCCCGCGGTGAGACCGAAACTTTCACAACGGCTTTTTTCTTCACGTCGCCGTGAGCCCGCGATCGAGCGCATTTCCATCGCTCGTGACCGGGCCCGTAAACTACGAACCGAACTCAACCACATACCCACCTCATCATTGTGAAACACCTAAAAATATCTCCCTTGCTGATTGCCTTAGCTGCCGTTTTGGCGATTTCCACTCCTGGCCTTCAGGCTGAAGAAGATGATCGTCCGAGCGCTGAACACGTCCTTGATTTTCTAAAAGAAAAAATGCCGGAGTCGATGGCGTTACTCGAACGTGTGCGTGATGAAGAGGGCGAGGAGGGATATCAAGAAGTCCTCGAAGGTGGGGGCGATCTTCTGATGGAGTATCTCGAGATCAAGGGTGAGGAAGGCTTGGATGCTGCCGAGATGTTCCTGGATGAGGAACGAAGCAGGGTGCGCCTGGAAGCTTTGGTGGAGGCCTGGCATGAGGTGGACGATCAAGCCGAAAAAAGAGAAATTAGGGAGGAAATTGGGGAACTGATTGGAGCGCAAATTGACCGCGAGATTGATCACGGAGACCGGGAGCTTGAGAAACTGAAAGAGGAGGTTGCGGAGATTGAAGAAGAGCTTGCCGAGATGAAGGAGAATCGCGCAACAATCATCGCGGAAGAACTTGCCGAGATCTTGTCCGAAGAAGAGGGAGATGAAGAAGAGCGCGAAGAGGAAGTGGGAGGGAGGCAAAAGTTTTCGATCACCCGGTCGTGGTCACAGGAAGAGAACTACAAGCGTCCATACTGGATCAATGTTCCGGAGCGGGAGAATCAAGGCCCTCTGCCGGTGATTATCTTTCTGCATGGCAACGGAGGCAATCCCAAGGGTTTGCAGAACATGGTCCTCGGCCGATATCCGGAGCTTGCCCGTCAGTTCATTACGGTGTTCCCGGAAGGGTATCGGGAGAGTTGGAATATCGTCTCGGAGCGATCCAAGGCCGATGACCGGGGATTTATTGAAGCAATCATTCGCGAACTCGCCAAACGCGACGATGTCAGGAAGGAAGAGTTCACGATCATGGGCATTTCAAATGGAGCGGCCTTGGTCAATCAGATCGCGATTGAGACCAAGCTCGCCAATATCAAAAATTACATCAGCTCGGTCAGCCCGCTGAACGGCTTCCAGCACGATGGTGAGAACTTCAAGGCCATGGGAAAAGAGAATGACTACCGCACGATTGCAAAGCCGCTTTCCGGAAAACGGCTCCTGAACATCTCGGGGACTGACGATCCTCTTGTTCCCTATCAGGGTGGCCCTTCCAAAGCGATTCCGGCAAAAGGCGGGAAGCTCCCCTTCGTAAATGCTGAAGAATCCATTTACTTGTGGGCCAGGCAGATGGGGTTCGAAGGTCAAAAATTGACCGAGCCCAGTCGGGTGAACGGTAAGATTGAAGTCTTCTCTTATCTCGATGGAGATGTCGTTCACTTTAAGGTGAACGAACATGGGCACAATGCCACCCGGGCGCTCAGCGAAGGCCTGCTTCTGGACTTCTTGCGTGACAGATAATCATCTCACGACCACAACCAAGCAAATGATGACTCAGAGAATCCCCAAGTATGGCATCATGATCGCGGTTGCGATCGTGGCCTCTCTGTGGGGACACTCTGCCTGTGCGGAACCGATTGATGAGGAAACGATGGCGTTTCTCAAGCGTCGTGCTCCGGCGGTCCTGAAGGCGATTGAATTACATGGGCGTGAGGGTGGTGAGGAACTCGAAGAAGCTCGCGAGCGGGCCGTTGAATTACGTGAGATGTTTTTCGAAGAGAAGGAAGAGCATGGTGAGGAATGGGCAAAAGTTCTCCTCGGGCTGGAAGAGGTCGAGGTTGAGATCGAAGTGTTTGTGTGGCGTTTCAAGGAAGAAGAGATCGGTGGGGACGAAGGTGAGGCCACGTTGCTTGGCTTGTTGAAAAAGCAGATCGCCCTGAACAACGAATCGGACCGTATGGAGATCGAACGTCTGCGGGAGGAAACGGACGAGATGGAGGAGGAATTGGAGTGGCGTCGTGAGAATCCTGAGGAGGTGCTCATGGAGCGCTTCAAGGAAACCTTGCAGGATTTCGAGCTCATTGATGAGGATATCGAAGAGAGGGAAATGGAGGATGAAGAAGATCTGGAGGACGGACCGGTTTACACGCCCGCACCGGAAGGTCTGGCCGGTGAGAAAGACGAGCTTCACGGCATCACTTTTAACTTTGATAAAGATATTCGGGAGACGCTCGAGACCTACTGTTTCGACTGTCACGATCGCGCGAGTGCCAAGGGCGACATCGACTTGGAATCCGCACTTACGGAAACGCCTTTGGTGCGAAACAGGCTGCTGTGGGAAAATGTTGCGGAGCGCGTGAAGATGGGCGATATGCCGCCCAGGAAGAAATCCCAGCCAGCAGATTCCGATCGGTTGAAATTGCGCGCTTGGCTCGCGACGGAGGTCGGCGGTTTCGACTACAGCAAGGTCCGCAACCCCGGCTATGTCCAGGCAAGGCGTCTCACGCGGGAGGAATACAACCGTACGATTCGCGATCTCGTCGGGCTTGACCTGAGACCGGCGGACGACTTCCCGATGGACTTCAGCGGCACCAGTGGCTTCTCCAACAGTGCCAATACCTTGTTCCTTCAAACGACTCATCTCGATCGCTATTTCACGGCAGCGGAAGGAGTGATTGACGAAGTTCGAGCTGACGGTGACGCCTGGATGAAGTTGGCTGGAACGCTCGATAAAGCCCCGGAGACGATTGCGAAATTCATGCGTCGCGCTTACCGGCGACCGCCTACCAGGGGAGAGATTCAGGAGGTGACGCAGCGCTACGATACTTCAATCGCAAACAAAGTTTCCCAGCCAGTTGCCTTGGCCAATGCGTTTAAAACGATTCTCATCTCGCCGAATTTTCTCCTGCGCGTCGAGGAATCGGCCGATGTTGCCGAAGATCAGCTCGTGACCGGTTTCGATCTTGCCGCGCGCTTGTCGTATTTTCTCTGGGCCTCGACACCAGACGAAGAGCTTCTCGATGCGGCCGCCGCCGGTGATCTCTCGGATTCAGTGAAGCGCCAGGCTCAAGTGAAGCGAATGCTTGCCGATCCGCGTAGTCTTGCGCTCGGAGAGATCTTTGCCGCGGAATGGCTCAGCACGGATGACGTCGGCCCGCGGATCCGCAAGGACCCGATCGACAACCCTTGGTGCACCGAGACGCTCATGGCGGGAATGCGTGCTGAGACGGCCTATTTTTTCCACTCGCTGGTGAGTGACAATGCTCCGGTCTCGCGATTGATCGATGCCGACTACACCTTTCTCAATGGCGAACTGGCGCGCTTTTACCGCATCGATGGTGTCGAGGGAGACGCAATGCGTAAGGTCGCAGTTGAGACGTCGAAACGCGGGGGCGTCTTTGGGCAGGCCAGTGTCCTCGCCACGACTTCATTCCCGGACCGCACCAGCCCGGTGGTGCGGGGCAAGTGGATCCTCGAGACTCTTTTGGGGACACCGCCCCCACCCCCACCGCCGGATGTTCCGGAGATCGAGGTTGAGGGCCGTGGTCGTCGGGCTGCGACGACCTTGCGAAAAAAGCTCGAAGCGCATCGCGACGCGGCAAACTGTGCGGGTTGCCACTCGCAGATCGATCCCCTGGGCTTCGCGCTCGAGAGTTACGCCGAGTTCGGTCAGTGGCGTGCCGGTGTTGACGACCGTGGCACCTTGCCGAGTGGGGCGAAATTCCGCGGACCTGCCGGGCTCAAACTCGCCCTGATCGATGAACGAATTGACGATCTCGGTTCACAGGCGATCCGTAAAATGCTTTCCTATGCGCTTGGCCGCCAACTCGAATTTTACGATGAGGGCACGGTCAAAGAAATTGCGGCGAAGCTCAAACCGGGCGGCTATCGTTTCGGTGATTTGGTGCTCGCGATCACTGACAGCTCTCCGTTTACCATGAAACGAATTCCCCCCGCATCTGCCAATGAAGAGTAATCCCAATCGTCGCGCTTTTATCAGAGGAATGGGAGCCTGCCTCGCGCTTCCTTCTCTGGAGAGTTTCGGTGCCCCCATCACCAATGCATCGAATTCAGGAGTGCCGCCGCGCCTTGCCTACCTCTACTTTCCAAATGGTTCCGCCGAGGGAGCATGGGAGCCGGAGAGAGTCGGCCCCGCCGGCGAGTTGCAGAAATTGAACCCTTGGATGGAGCCATTGGAAGCCTTCAAATCCGACATCGTGGTGACCAAAAATTTGTGGACGCCACGTGGCAACGGACACGCTGCCGGCACCGCGACCTGGCTCACCGGCGGCTCGTATGATCACCGCAAAAACGACGTGGGAGCGCCTTCTGTTGATCAGATCGTGGCCCGTCATCTGAGTGAATCGACGCCTTTGCCCTCCCTGGAGCTGAGCACCGCCGGGGAAGGGAGTTTCTCCGGCAGCTTGCCGAGAAATTGCCTTTCCTGGACCAAGCGTGATGTTCCCGCCGCACGTGAAACGATGCCGCGAGCGGTCTTTGACAAACTGTTCCGGCGGGCAAGCGAGGGTTTCGTCGATCGCAGTGTCCTCGACTTGGTCCTCGAACAATCAAAGTCGCTGAAACGTCGTGCCAGCGCAGCGGACAGTCGCAAAATTGACGAGTATTTAGATTCCGTGCGCGCGGTTGAGAAGCGCCTCGATTTCGCGGAGGAGCAGACGCAGCGCATTGCGGACGACAAGGCCCTCACCGATACCCTGACACGTCCCGCCGCCGGCATCCCCGCCGATCACCAAGAGTATGTCCGACAGATGCTCGAGTTGATGGCGCTTTCCTTTTGGTCCGGGGCGACCCGCGTCTCGACCTTCATGCTCGATCACGGACAGAGTAATCGTTATTTCGACTTCGTGCCCGGTGTCAAAGGAACCTGGCACGCACTCTCCCATTGGAAGGATGCGAGCGGTCGCACCGAAGACGACGATGGAAAAACCAAATGGGATAGCAGCACCGCGAAAGGGGCGATGTATAATTCCGTCACCCGCTGGCACCATTCGCAGCTTGCCTATTTTCTCGGGCGTCTGAAGGAGCTCAAGAACGCCGATGGCACCAGTGCTCTGGAAAGTTCAATGATCGTTTATGGTTCGAGCCTCGCTGATGGCCACGCCCACGAGGCCAAGAACCTCCCCATCCTCCTCGCCGGCGGTGGTGCCGAGACGATCAAGACCGGCCACTACCTCGCCCCGAGCCGTGCGACATCGATGTCACAACTTCATCTCGCCCTGCTGCAGCGAATGGGTGTTCCCGTGGGTCAGTTTGGTGAGACAAGAACGCCACTCGGCGGGCTCTCGAGGTAAACCGGGATACAAGTCCCGACAAAAAAGAACCCGGCTGCGATGATTCGCAAACCGGGTTCTGAACGAAAGTGCTTCCGGATGACTACTCAACCGAAGTCGAGTCGCTTGCTTCCATCACTCCGAGGGCGTGATTGGCGAGCCCCATCAACTGGTTATTGATATCGGTGTTGAGCATCTCAATCCGAATATCGCCTTCGGACATCCGCTTCATGGCCTGTTTGTTAAAGGTCTTGCGCATGCTGTGCGATTGCGCCTCCAACGATTTCACCGAGGCAATCACCTCAGGCGGGGTCTTGCGGAGAAGGAAGTTTTCAACTGCGCCAAGAGCCTGTCCGACGACCGAGGTAATCTGGCCCACCTGATTCGTCTGGTGGTCGGTGAATTGGTAACTCTTGTTATACTTCTTCTCGGTCAGCTTCACGAGACGGTAGATGGAGTCGGTCGCTTCCTCCAGCTCAGTCACGATGCGAATCATCGCGGCAATGTTGGAAGCATTCTGGTCGCTCATGTCATGAGCGACACACTTCACAAGATACTCCGTAATGTCCTGCATCATGAGATCGGCCTCTTCCTCCATCTTCTTAAGACGGGAGACTTCGGAAGAGAGATCTGCGGATGGATTGTCAAAGACGTCCTTGAAGCCCTTGAACATGTCATTGGTGTGAGTCGCCATCTTACGGACCGAATCCTCGGCTTCGGCAATATTCAACTCGCCAAGGTCGACGAGATTTTGGGAGATATAGCGCAGACGTTTTGGATCACGCCCACTCTCCTCCTTTTTGGGAACCCATTTCTCGACGATACGGGCAATCTGGGGAACAAACCAAATCAGAGCGAGAACGTTGATGAGGTTGAAAGAGGTGTGAAAAATAGCAGTGGCAAAGGCCACTTCGTGGGATGCGAAGTCTTTCTTGGCCGACTTCAACCCTTCTGGAAGGTGCTGGGCGACCTCCCATACGATTTTGGTGAATCCAAGGAAAACCACGAGCATCCAGATCGTTCCGATCACGTTAAACAGGAAGTGCGCTCGCGCGGCGCGTTTCGCATCAGTCGTAGCCCCCAGCGAGGCGAGCCAGGCGGTTACCGTCGTTCCGATGTTTTCACCCAGAACCACGGCTGCTGAAATTTTGAAAACCTCAAAAGCGTCAGTCCCGAACCAACCCTGGGTTGCACAGGTGATGGTGATGGCCATGGCAGCCGAAGAGGATTGCACCATCAGGGTCAAAATGACCCCTGCGATCATGAATAAAACGTAAGAGAGATAGCCCTTGTCGCTGAGGAGACCAATCCACCATTGAATGGTGTCGATCACGCTTTGATCCTCTTTCACACCTGATTTCAGATCGGGCACCGCTTCTTTGAGAAGACCAAGACCAAGGAATAAAAGACCAAATCCGAGAACAAACTCACCGAATGACTTCCACTTTCCTTTTCCAACAAAGAAGAGAGGGAAACCTACCCCGATGATTGGAATTGCGATTTTCGCGATACTAAATTTACCAACGGTGGCAATAATCCAGGCGGTGAGCGTGGTGCCCAGGTTTGCCCCCATGATCACTCCGATCGATTCGACCAGAGTCAAGAGGCCTACGTTCACGAAAGAAACGACCAAGACAGTCGTTGCCGAAGAAGATTGCACCAGACTGGTGGTAAAAAGACCGGTAAGAACGCCTTTAAAACGGTTACCGGTGATGGAAGAGAGCGCAGCCCGCATCCGGGCACCGGCAAACTTTTGAACACCTTCGGACATGACTTTCATGCCAAAGAGAAATACGCCAAGAGCGCCCAGAATTCCCAAAACTGTAATCATTGCTTGTATGCTTTTGTGTGTTTTAAATTTCCCTACTTGGAATGGTGCGAGAGCTAAGACTACTCAAATCCGAATGTCAGTGAATTTTTTTGGTGTTATTGCCACTCTAAGTGGAATGACGCTCGGTTAAGGTGCTTTTTGGCCAAAGGCCTGCTTCATCGCAGCCCCACGCCACGCGTGGGGTTTCGGTGTGTCGTAGGTTGTTCGCTGTAGGCGAACTTCATGAGCATTGCCCTATGACATTGTCCTTCAGACAATCCGCGCTGCGACCATTCAACATGGGGTGCCGCTTCGTTCTTCCCCATGCTGGTATGAACAAGGCCGTTGGCCAATTTGAGAGATCCAGCAAACGAACTCCCCGAAGACGGTGCTCCAGGTTCCGTGTTCGTCGAGGATTTCCCCGTTTTTTAAATCGATTGGGCCAATGTCGAAGCGGTCCCATCAGCTCCGCAGGCTTTGCCACTATGGCAGGACCCGGAGGCGGATGTTTTTGAACTCGATGGGGGATCCTTCGGATTCGAGGCAGATGTAGCCGGTGGCTGGATCGCAGTTGGTGCCGCCGGAGACTTCCTCGCCGTTCACCCAGAGGCGGACTTCACCGTTGATGGCGCGGATGTAGTAGTGGTTCCATTCGTTGATGCCTTTGGTGAGGCGTTTGGTGGGGAAGCTGCGCTTGCCGTTTGGGGCGACGGGTGGGAAGGGCTTCATTTTGGCGGGGCCGGTGGGGAAGACGTCGCCGTGTGAGGTGAACCAGTCGGAGGGCTTGCCTTTACTTTTCTCCCAGTTGGTTTCGTAGCCGAGGTCGAGGACCTGGACCTCGATGCCATTGGGCAGGCGGCCCTTGCCGGCGGCAAGGTTATCGATCGAGGCCTGGCTGGCCCAAGCGAAGACTCCGGAGTTACCGGCGTTCTTTTTGTGCATCCATTCGCAGACCATTTCGAAGTTCTTGATGGGTTCCTTCATGCGGATGACTCCGACCGGGTTCCCGGTGCAGGAAGCGTGGCCGCCCTCCCAAGTCCAGGTATCGGGCTTGCAGTTGACGTTGACGAAGTCCTCGCCGGTGAGTTCCTGCCAGCCTTGGCCGGTGCCGTCGATGAAAGCTTTTTTCAACTCGGGGGATTCTTTGATTTCGGTGGTCTTTTCATCGGAGAAGCTCTGCGCCGCAAAAATTCCGAGACTGAGAAATGACACCGCAAAAAGGGCTTTCGTTGGAAAAGTTTTTAGAATCATGATCTTGCAATACGGAGTCAGGATCGCATTCTTGCGGGATACCTCGACAAAACCGCTAACAATTATGAACGATCATCACCAAAATCTCAGCCGACGAAAGTTCGTCGGACTCGGTCTCGCTTCGGCACTGGCTCCTTCAGCGACCCGGGCGCAGTCGCCTAACTCCAAGCTTAACATGGGAATCATTGGCTCAGGTGGGCGGGGTGGCTCCAATCTGAACGGGGTGAAGGGGGAGAACATTCACACGCTCTGCGATATCAACCGGAAGACCTTGGCGGCAGTGCAGGGTCGGTTCAAAGGGGCGAAGACGACGACCGACTGGCGTGAAGTGGTGAGCAATCCCGAGATCGATGCGGTGGTCATCAGCACGGCGGACCATCATCATGCTCCGGCCGCGATTGCGGCGATGAAAGCGGGGAAGCATGTTTATTGCGAGAAGCCGCTGGCTCACACGGTGCAGGAGGCGCGCTGGATGCAGGAAGTTTATGCCGGGCAAAAGGGCAAGATCGCCACCCAGATGGGAACGCAGATTCATGCGACCGGGAATTACCGCCGGGCAGTGGAGTTGATCCAGGCCGGAGCGATTGGCCGGGTGAAGGAGGCGCACGTTTGGTGTAACCGAAGCATCAAAGATGTGGGCAAGGCGGTGCTCGAGGCGCAGCCGGTGCCGGATTACTTTGACTGGGATGTCTGGCTTGGGCCGGCCGCAGATCGGGCTTATAACGAAGGGTATTGGAAGGGTGGCAATTTGAATTGGAACCGCCGTTGGGAGTTTGGCAATGGTGTGCCCGGAGACATGGGAAGCCACTTAATCGACTTGGCGTGGTGGGCTCTGGAGCTGCGCCATCCCACCCGGATCTCTTCTCAAGGACCGGCACCCGATGCGATTGGGGCAGCTCCCTGGCAGGAGATTACGTGGGATCATCCTGATGATGTGAAGGTGGTTTGGTATCACGGACCGGAGGGGATGAAGCGCCGGAGTGAGGTGCTGCAGCCGATGGTGGGGAACGATACCGAGATCAATAAATGGGGAATCGGGGTGGCCTTTGTGGGTGAGAAAGGAGTACTGGTTTCCGACTACGGGAAGAATGTTTTGAGCCCCTCGGATCAGTTCAAGAATTACCAGCTGCCCGGGCAGACCATCGCACCGTCAGCGGGGCACTACAACGAGTGGTTGAAGGCTTGCCGCGGGGAAGGGAAGACTCTCTGTAACTTCGATTACTCGGGGAGTCTCATTGAGCACAATCTCCTCGGGAACGTGGCGCATCGCGCCGGGAAAGCGCTGGATTGGGACGCTGCGAAGTTCAAAATCACGAACGATGAAGCCGCGAACAAGCTCCTCACGAAAGAGTATCGCAAGGGCTGGGAGATCAAGGTCTAGGACGAATGGTCATGACCGGGACGGATCATGCGACCTTGGCTGATTAGTCGAGGTGACGTTGCCAAAAGAGATCGTTGGCAACGAGGTCGGCGGCCAACGTTTCCCATGGATCGTGGATCGGTCCTGGAGAAGCGAGGCCGAGTCGCAGGGTGATGGTGCGGCTGGAGGGGTCCGGCAGGATTTGCATCGATCCCCCGTGATGGGCCCACTCGAGGAAGGCGGAGGTCACCTGCAGACTCCGGTTTTTTTCAGGTCCATCCGGGAAGCTTGGTGAGAGCAGGGGCTGCAGGCCATGTTGGAAGGCGAGGGTGGAGATGGAGAGTTCAACGCCGTTTTCGGCTTCTCTGGCGCCGACGAGGTCGGCTTGTGAAAGAATCGCTCCCAATCCTTCAAACAGACGCTGGGTGATCGGCGTCACGAGGTCGGCGGGGCCGGGCCAGGCGATGCCCTTGTGCTCCGTCTCGGTCCACTGGAATCGGTTGTCCGTCTGGCAGACTGTTTGGACGATGCCTGCCGCCGGAACGAGACTGGAATCATCCAGGGGAGCGGAGTTTGCAAGTCCGGTGGGAAGGAGAGCGTGAGCGACTTCCAGAAAATGGCGGTGGTGACGGTAAATCTCGGCCCAGTTTGGATTGCCTTGAGCTGGAAGTGCGCCGGGCGCTCCCGGTCGGTCGGCGAGCTGCACGAGTGCCTGAAGGGCGCGGGAGCAGTGACGAAGGCCCGTGTTTTGGAAGACGGCGAGGGCCGCCAGGGAGTGAATCCGCTCGGTGGCGGCGAGATTTTGAAGGCTGGTCAATTTCTGCCGGACGAGCTCGTCCCGCTCGCTTTGAAGTTGGTAAAGTTCGACCGCGCGGGTGAGGGTGACTTCCAGGTCGGGGACTTCCCAGGGCTTGGTGATGTAGCGATAGACGCCTCCTTTGTTCACCGAATCAATGGCGGCATCGACTTCTGCGTAAGCAGTGGAAAGGATGCGGATGACCCCTGGTTTGAGCAGCGCGGCTTTTTGGAGAAACTCGGTTCCGGTTTCATTGGGCATCCGTTGGTCGGTGACGATCACTCCGATTTCGGTGACGGATTCTTGAAAAACCTTGAAGGCTTCAATTCCGTCTTCAGCGAGGAGGATGTTAAACTGTCGTTGGAATAGGCGCTTGAAGTGCTTCCTCGTTTTCTCCTCGTCATCCACAAAGAGGATGGTCGGAAGTGTGTTGGTGGTGTCTTGTGGAGGCAGGGTGCTCATGCTGTCTTTGGGAGGAAGGTAATGATTTCGAAATGATAGAGAAACTTTTTATGAGGTTTCATTCTCGATGAGTCTGCCATCGATTCACGAATCGTGGGAATTATGGGGTGGAGGAAAGTAGATGGTAAAGGTGGCCCCGTGGCCGGGCTCGCTTTCGACATGGATCCGTCCGCGGTGTCCCTCGATGATTTTCAGAGTGAGGCTGAGGCCCAGGCCCATGCCATCCCCGACGTCGCGAGTGGTGAAGAAGGGGTCAAAGATCTTGCCTTGGTTTTCGGGAGGAATTCCGACGCCGTTGTCTTCCAGCTGGACTTGGATGCTTCCGCCTTCTGATGCCTGGGCAGTGAGCTTGATGACGGGATCATCGCGATGGGCGGTGGCCCGTAAGGCGTTTTGGATCAGGTTGACAAAGGCTTGGCAAAGTTGGTTGTCGTTTCCTTCCAGCTCGATTTCCTCGGGAATTTCAGAGGTGAAATTGATGCCGCTGAGGTCACTGGCCAAGAGGCGGCAGGTGGTCTCGACGACCTTACGAAGAGACAAGACATGGCGGGTGGTTTCATCTCCTCTGGTGAAGGCGCGGAGGTCGGTGACGATGTTGATGACGCGTTCGACTCCATCCTCGAGGTCGACCAAAGTATCATCATAGTCCTCCTTCTCATCCGCGGGGATGAGACTGGAGTAAGTTTTGAGAATGTGGACGGAGGTCTTCGCATAGTTGAGGGGATTATTGATCTCGTGGATAATCCCGGCGCTCATGCGGCCGAGGGAGGAGAGTTTTTCGGCACGGACCAGTTCCTCTTCGTTTTCCTGGAGTTGCTCGAGGGCCTGGGAGAGATCCTTGTTGCTGATCGAGAGATCGCGCTCGAAGGTTGCGGTGAGGAGCAGGTTGCTAATGCGGGCCTTGAGCTCTACCGATGAGAAGGGCTTGGTGAGGAAGTCGTTGACGCCGGCGCGGATGGCTTCAAGCCGTGGCGCATCCCCGGCATGAGCGGTGACGAGGACGATGGGAATCCGGGCGGTGGCAGGATGCTCCCGGAGGAGCCGGCAGACTTCCATGCCATCCATTTCCGGCATCATGAGATCGAGGACGATGAGATCGGGAATGTGTTGTTTTGCGAGTTCCCAGCCTTGTCTGCCATCGGAGGCTTGCAGGAGGTGATAATCCTCGAGCTGGGAGGCGATGTAACTTCGCATGCCTGATTCGTCATCGACGACCAGGACGGTGGCTCGTTCGCTGGTCGACCGGGTGGCGGTATTGTGTCCGGAGGCCTGTGCGGTTTGGTGTTGTCTGGGACTGGCGGCGGCCAGGCGGGCCTTGTCGTGAAGCTTGTCGAATTCATCAGCCTCCTCGGCAGGGAGGATTTCGATTTCCTCGGATTCTTCCTTCTCGGCGATCCGGATGGGGAAGCGTAGAGTGAAAGTCGTTCCTTCTCCGGGTTCGGACTCCACTTCGATTTCTCCATCGAGATTTTCAGTGAGGCTCTTGACGAGGGCGAGACCGATTCCGGTTCCGCGAGCCTTCCTTTTCGATGAGCCATCGGCTTGCCAAAATCGCTCGAAAATTCGGGCCAGTTCTGCCTCGTTCATGCCCTTGCCGGTGTCGCTGACGGTGAGGGTGAAATGCTCCTCCTCCTCGGACAATCCAAGGGTCACCTTGCCTCCGGCGGGAGTGAATTTCAGGGCATTGATACTGAGATTCAGGATAATTTTCTCGAGCTGATTCCGATCGTAGAAGAGGATCGGGCGCTTGGGGAGATTGCTTTCCACTTGAAGCGAGATCTGCTGGGTCTCGGCCATGGGGCGGAGGCTGGTGCCGAGTTGACCAAGGAATTCCGGGAGGTTGATGTTCTCAGGGCGAAGCGGAACGTCACCGGTGTCGAGGCGGACGAGATCAAGGAGATCGTTAATGAGGCGGAGCAATCTGAAACCGTTCTCGGAGAGAGTTTCCAGGGTGTCACGGACTTTGGGGTCCGCCTGTAGGGAGGGCATGTTTTTGAGGTTTTCCACCGGTCCCAGGATGAGGGTGAGTGGTGTCCGCAGTTCGTGGCTGATGTTGGCGAAGAAGCGGGTTTTGGCTTCATCGAGTGCCTTGAGTTTGGCGTTGTTTTCTTCGAGGGCTTTTTGGTTGGTGTCCAATTCATCCCGCAAGACGAACTCACGAAAACGGAGTTGGTTGTAGAAGTAGGTGCCGGCGCATGCGAAGACTGCCGTCACTCCGATGAAGTAGGCGTTGTTGAACAAAACCGATGGCTTACCCGGGAGAAAGCTAATCATTGCAATGTAGCCGAGGAGGCAGATACAGGCATTGATGACACTGTCCGAAAAACGCCATCGGAGGATGAGGCTCGCACCGACCAGGACGAGATTGAGTCCTGCGTAGTAGGGTGATTCGCCATTGTTGGTATAGTAGATCATCCAGCCGATCGCGACCATGGGAAGAGAGACCATCCAGTGGCTCGTGAGTCTGATAATCTTCGGCGAATCGCTCAGTGAAAGGGGGATGAGCGCGAGAAAGAGGAGGCCAAAGGTGATGACCCGGGCGAGAAAGAACGGAAGCAGATGTTGGGGATAGACGAAGAAATCGAGAGACGAGCCGAGGACCATGAAGCCCCCTCCAAAAAAGACGCCCCGCTGAAAGTGGACGGCACGAATACGAACTTCGTTTTCTTCAAATTTCTGCCAGAGGTTCCGGCCTTGGAAGTTTGATTTTTCCGGCATCACACTCGGATCAGGCTGGGTTTCTCAACTTCGAGAAAGAGGTTCACTCCGGTTTTATCAGCTAGGACGGAAGCGGCCTCGGGGCGGACGGTTTTCGGAACAAGATCTCTCATTTCTTCATCGTTGCGGTAGACGAGATTCCATTCGAGGAGGTATTCCATCCAGCCGATGCTGGGGTTGGTCGATGAAACGTTGGTGACTACGACTTTGCCTCCGGGGCGGACGAGTTTGAAAAAGACATCGGTCAGGCGGCGGCAAACCCTCTGCGAGAGGTAGTCGAATAAGCCGGCGCAGTAGACTAAATCGTAGCCGTCCCAGTCCAAGTCGGCATCGCCGGTGTTGGCTTGTTTGAGGAGCTGGTGGACCGAGCGCTTGATGAGGTGGATTTCGGTGTCCCGACCGTATTGGTTTTTTAATTCTTCGAGAGATTCTCCGGTGAAGCGAAGGGTTTCGTCATTGAAATCGAGGAGGGTGAATTCACAGCGGCTGCTTAATTCAGAAGAGCGCATAAAGGACCGGACTTCGTGAGCAGGACCACAGCCGAGGTTGAGGATCCGTGCTTTGCGGTTTCCGCTTTTCCCGGCGGCCTCGTCAAGGATTGTCTTCAGGTAGGTGATGCGATTGCGATGCGCCTCTACGGGTGCGGTCTTAAGAAAGGCGCAGTTGATTGACTTGGCAAAGAGCGAAGCGCCCTCGTAGGGGGAGCGCAGCATCATGTTGACCATTTCGTAGTCACCGGCGTATCCCAGTGGCTTGTAGAAGGTCCGGTAAGCGAAAGGGGAGCACAGCACCAGCGGATGAATCTGGCGGCGAACGTAGAATTTGTGAGCGGCTTGATTGTCCTTTGGGATGTTCCGGGCGGAAACCTCGAAGTCCCCCATGGCTTCGTGGACCTGCTCAGCAAGCTGTTCTTCCAGACCTCTGATGGTTTTTTCCTCCAATTCCTCCAGATCGCCGGTGGTCGATGTGCGCAGTCCGAGATCGGCATGTTCCATCCAGCGCTGCAAGCCCACGAGGAGACTTTGTAAATCCGCGGTGATCATCTTGAACTCCGGATCGACTTGGTTCGCGATTTTCCACTCGTTCAGGAAGGAGGAGAACTGGCGGTCAAGCGGGAGGGTGCCCTCCCGATCTGAAAGGAAGTCGATATCCAGCCAAGCATCACTCAGGGTGACTTCACAAATCAGAAGAATGCCGGTGTTGACCAAATTCGAGACAATGGCATCGCCGGAGTAGACGACGCGATCATCGAGACGAATCTGAAATCCGTGCATCACCTCCGAGAGTTGCAGGAGACTGAATGGGTTGTAGACCTCAAACGTGGCGGAATATCTTCTGAGGCGCAAAACATTCGCCGCAATCTGCTGACCTTGGCTGTTTTTACACGCGACGGTGGTATTCAAATTGGATAAGTTTGCGGACATTCGGGAGAGAAACCTGAGGATGAGAGCTTAAGAGCGAATAAACGAATTGCAATACGCATACAGTGAGTTAGCGTCCTGATATTGCTTATCCCCCTCTAGGCTAAATCTCCACCATTTCTAGACTAAATACGTATGATAAGCGAAGCATTTTCCGATGGCCAGTTTGACCGAAGAGGGGATCACGTCGTCGACCGGGATGGCCGGGATATCCTTGCGATTGCTCATGATGAGGGGTTTATGGTGAATAGTGTGGCCGAGCGTCTGGGGATGAAAGTCCGTGATTTCGAGGTCGCGCTTGACCGGGTGGTTGGAATGAAACCTAAAAACTTCTTTCGTCAATATCGTGCGGTTCTCGCACGAAGATTGATTCAGGAGGGCGAAGACCTCCACGATATCGCTAAAAACCTTGGTTTCCGACACTACTCTCACTTTTCGACCGAAATAAAGGGTTATTACGGAATTCCCCCTCTGCGGCTGAAAAAGCTCATCCACAAGCGGTGCGGGAATCAGATCGGGAGTCGATGATTCGATCACGTTGATGGGGCCAATTTTACAATTGGGCGTCATTTGACAGCCAAAGACAACTGAGCGCTAATAGATTACAATTGCGCGACAGAAGAATGGCGAATCAAGGCGTATCAAGTGGCATGCAAAACGCACCCACTCTCCAGACCCGACTCTCCGGATATGGAAAACGACTCTCTGCTTCCCTCGTGGTGGCAGTGCTGGGAACGGGTGCAATGTGCGGTGCGTTGGCCTTGATCATCCGGGCCCATCAGGTTTTCACAGAGACCACCGTTCATCCTGAAAACCTCACGATGCACTACGTCGAACCGGTGAAGAAGGTGAAACCGCAGGTTGATTTCGCGCCACAACGGCTCATCACGACCCCTTCCAGCCCTGATTTCACTGTGGTTCAAGCTCCCGCTCCTTCGAGTGACCCGCCCAAATTCGTCAAAGTTCCGTTGACGCTGGAAACCACTCCGGACCTGCTCGTGCTTGAGGAGTTGGACTTCGAAAATCCGTTTGCCAAAAAGGCCGAGCCAAGCGAACCGACAAAGACCCGGAAAGCAACGGCGGTTGCGAAGAATACCACCCCGGTAAATCGCAGCGGTCCAAGCCAGGCCGAGCTTGCAAAACGCGAACAACAGAGGCGCGCGGGCCTTGCTCAAAAAATCGTTCAGCAGGCATCCGTCGTTTCCCGGGGAACTCCGAATTACCCCAAAAGCGCCAGACGGAAGGGTTTGCAGGGCCGCGTGGTCGTGACAGTCACGGTGGGAGCCTCGGGAAAGGTTTCCAGTTGCCAGATTTCTCAGAGCAGCGGGCATTCATCTCTTGATCAATCCGCCATCAGTGCGGCCCGCCGTTACCGTTTTCGCCCGGCTAAGAATGCGCTCGGCCAAGTCGTGAGTGTCAAAAAGGCCATTCCCTTCAACTTTCAGCTCAACAGCTAGATCGGCCACTCCACGATCCCAGGGAATCCGGGAAATTAAGACATAACGAGACCTTTTTAAATATTACCTGCAATTGCGACGCAATCTCAATAAACACCAAAATGACTAAGAACACTGGTATTTTCACCCTGACCGCCGCCCTTGCGATGGGGATGCTTTCCGCTCAGGACGCCATCGAAACCCTCGAAACCGTCAACGTCATCGGTAGCACCGAGGACCTCCTTGGACTGACCGGTTCGGGTGCCTACATTGAAGCGGAGGAATTTCAAAAGAAAGGCATCACCAACATCCAGAAGGTCCTCCGTAAAGTCCCCGGGGTTTATGTCCGGGAAGAGGACGGTTTTGGTAATTTCCCCAACATTTCCATCCGTGGAGGTGATGGTACCCGTTCGGAAAAAGTAACCATCATGGAGGATGGCATCCTCACCGCGCCGGCACCCTACTCGGCTCCTGCCGCGTATTATTTTCCCCGTGCCGGACGCATGTCAGGCATCGAAGTGCTCAAGGGCTCCAGTCAAATCCAATATGGACCCCAGACGACCGGGGGAGTGATCAACTTCCTCTCCACCGAAATTCCGGCTGAGGAGACTTTCTACACCCGGAATACCTATGGCACCTACAACACGTTCCTTTCCCACAGCTACTACGGCAATACGGTAGACACCGCCAATGGTAAGGTGGGCTTTCTCTTCGAGCTCTTCCAGCACTCCAGTGATGGTTTCCGAAAGATCGACAGTGGCGGTGGTCTCGGCAGTTCGGATGATACCGGCTTCACCCTGACCGAACCCATGGTGAAACTTTTCTGGGAACCCAATACCCCACTTCGTCAGCGCGTGGAGTTTAAATATGGCTACTCGAATTTTGATTCCGATGAGACCTACATCGGGCTCACTGAAGAAGATGTTCGTCGGAATCCCGACCGCCGATACGCCGGATCACGTTTCGACAACATGGCTTCGGAGCAGCACCGCACTTATCTGAAATACCGAATCGAGCCAACCGACAGCGTCAGCCTTGAGTTCGCCGGATACTATAACGAGTTCACCCGAAACTGGGCGAAGGTGGATGACATTATCGGTGGCGCAAACTCGGTTCGCGAAGCGCTCGCGACCGGTGATGGTCTTGAGATCCTGCAAATGCGCGGACCCGGCACTCTCGTGTTTCGCAATAACAACCGCGACTACACCGCCTACGGTTACCAGATGACCGGTGACTACGAATTCATAACCGGGCAAGTGGATCATACTCTAAAATTTGGAGCCCGTTACCACCGTGACGATGTTCGCCGTTTTCAAAACGATGAGAACATTGTTCTTGGAGACACTGGAAACATCACTGACCGGATCGTAGGCGCTCCGGGAAGCCAGGGCAATCGTTCCCAGGAGACCGATGCCCTCGCGCTCTGGTTGCAGGATGAACTCTCAATCGGGAACCTCACCCTGACCCCGGGCATTCGCTACGAGCATGCCGATCAATCCTACGTGGATTACAATAGCAACCAATCCGGCTCCAATACCTTCGACCTCGTCACCCCGGGGATCGGCTTCAACTATGAGTTCGACAACTCCTCGGTTGTCTATGGGGGAGTTTTTCGTGGCGTTTCCATTCCCGGGCCTCGCTCGGCTTCCCGTGGAGTTGAAGAGGAAGAATCCACCGGCTTCGAACTTGGTTACCGCTATCAGAGTCCCAAGCTGAGCTATGACGTTACGGCCTTCTTCACCGACTTCGATAACTTGATCGCAACCGATGCCGGTCTTGGAGATCCAAATGCGCAGAATGTCGGTGAGGCCGAAGTCTATGGTATTGAAGCACAGCTTTCCTACGATCCCTGTGCAGACACCGGGAGTGACCTATCCATCCCGATGTATATCACTGCGACTTGGACCGACGCCACCTTGACCTCCGCCATCGACAGTGGAGGAGGCGACAACATCTATGCCGGAGCCACGAATGGTGCTGAGATTCCTTACGTCCCCGAGTGGCAGCTTGCCGCTGGTATCGGTTTGGCCCAAGGAGCTTGGAGTCTCAATCTCGATGCCACCTTTGTGAGCGAGACCTTTGGCACCGCCCAGAATGTTGATTCACCCCTCGACGACACCGCCGGGGCCGGTTCGCGAGCCGGCAAGATCGATGACCTCCTCCTCTTTGATTTCACCGGAACCTATGATGTGAATGAAAACGTCACTCTTCTTGCAGGTGTGAGCAACCTGTTCGACGAGCAAGCCATTGTCTCACGCCTTGCCCGCGGACCACGTGCCAATATCGGACGTACGGCGTTTATCGGATTTGAGGCGAAATTCTAATCGTATTGGTCTTTCCTTCTTGAAAACCGGGAGTCGGCTACGGCTTCCGGTTTTTCTGTTTGCAGCTGAGGTCAAAGAAGGTCTTGGACTTACGCCGGCTCTCGATGAAAGCTGATAAGCAGATAATATTCCGGTAGCACCCCCCGACGCGAAGGACAGCGTGATCGATCTCCCGACACAATCCGGCCGGCTCTATCCCCGTCTCCCCGTACTGCAACTGGCCGAAGCATGATCCAAGCGACTGAAAATTACACGCGGAGTCCACCCGCAGATCTTAGCAGTTTTTACGGCAGAGCACAGGTTCGGTTCACACTGCTCCTGTGTTTTTGCTTTTGCGGTAGGGAGCTTCCCGAAATTCGTGGGACTCGGTGCGCAACGCACGCGGGCCGTTAACGAGAAGAATTCAGTGATTGCATTTTGTCGTGAATTTCTGTTAGACTCCACCGCGAATTGGTCTGCCTTTTCTTCTAGCCCACTCATTGGAGAAGGATGAAGAGACCCTAACTCCCTCGATTGCATGAAAACGAAAACACCTCTCGGAGCCAGACTTCTGCTGGCCGCCTCCATCGGATTGTCACTGATTACGGTCGCGAGCGCCGTTACCATCGGCTTCGGGCCAGTCCTAACCGGCGTCCAAGACACACCATCCGACGGCACGACCAACCAGATGCGTCAAAACATCAACATCACCGATACGGTATTCCTCGCGGAAGGAACCTACCGGGCAACGACCTGGGACTATCAGGCTGCAGCAGATGCCTCAAATGGCGCCACCCAGCCAGTGTTCCCTTTCCTAACGATCGTCAACGGAGCCGCGGATCACACCGTCCTGGCCTTCGGAGCCACCATCGACACCGAACCGGGGACCCAGAACCTCGTTCCCTTCGGTGGAGCCGACGACACTTTCGTTGTTCCCGCCGGAGGCGCTACCGTCGCGGCGGGAATTCAGAACACGAATGCCGCTGCGGTCCAGAACAGTATCCTGACCGATACAAGCTTCGGCACCACCGACCACGCGAACGGACTCAATTTTGACGAGGCAGGCAGCGTTGGTGCGGCACTCACTGCGTTCGGGCATGGCAATCTCCCTCGCACTTACGCCTTTTCAATCGAGGTCGAACCAGTCGGTGCCCCTAACCCGACACCACCTATAGTCACCGGCCTGAAACCGAGTGACGACTCGACCGAAGTGGCGATCAGCAGCGACCTGATGGTGACATTCGACGAACCGATCGTGGCCGGCACCGGCAATATCACAATCAAGAATCTGACCGACTTGACGCAAATCGCCATTCCGGTTGGCGACGCCCAAGTCACGGTTGAGGGCGTTTTCCTGACCATCGCCCCGACTCAACCTCTCGAGGCGGGCAAGGCATACGCCATCCAGATCGATGCGACCGCTATCGATGACACGACAGGAGACAGCTTTGCCGGAATCGAGGATGACGTGACGTGGAATTTCAATACGGCTGCGCCTGACCTCGACGCCCCGGAGATAGAAACCCTCAGCCCCGCAAGTGGTGCAATGAATGTTTCACTCGTAAGCAACCTGGTAGCGACTTTTAACGAACAGATCGCGATTGGCAGCGGCGACATCGTGCTGAAGAACATCACCAACGGGACACAGACCGCGATTCCGGTGGACGATGCCCAGGTTTCGATTTCAGGAGCCGTCTTGACGATCAACCCGACGGACGACCTCGAGTTCGGTAAGAACTACGCGATTCAGATTGCCCCCACCGCGATCGAGGACCTTGCGGGCAACAGCTTTGTGGGAATCGACGATGACACAACTTGGAATTTCGCCACCCGGATCCCGGTGATTGGCGGGAGCATTGTTGGTCCAGGTGCCGACATCACGGACGCGACTGGTAACGATATCGTCGATCAAGAGCGCCTCAACATCGACCGCACCTTCACCACACTTGCTGCGGGCACCTACAACGTGAGCGACTGGCGGCTCAACGTCGTCATGAGCAATGCCGGCACCGGCGAAGTCACTCCTATGCTCCTCACTGGAACACCGCCATCCTATTCGATCCTGTGGCTCGGAACAGCGTTCGACCCGGAGCTCGATGGCATTCAGACTGCACCGGAGGCCGGAAGCTTCACCCTGGAAGCTTCGACAGATATCTATGCCGGGTTCTTCACGACCAACCTGGGTTCTGAGATCATCGGAGTGGACGCCGATAACTCCGGCTCGGGCTTCAGCTCCACCGACCACGACAACGATTTTATAGCGCCCACTGACGTTGGGCAAACAGTCGACGGTTTCAGCCACGCCGGCCTCGGTAGAACTTACGCTTTCGAGATCAACGTGGTGGAAGGCTCACAAGCGGATCCTCTGATCACCAGTATCAGATACATCGATGGAGACACCCCATCAGTAGAATTCACTTTCGATTCGATCCCCGGTCGCATTTACAAGATTGAGGCATCCACCGCTCTGCAGCCGGATGGGCAACCCGGAGGATGGAGAGAACTCGATGACGGTTTTGAAGCCGAAGACGACGAGAGCACCTACGTCGATAATCTTTCAGTCGTCACTGGGCCGCGCGTCTTCTACCGCGTTCAATTGATGCCGCGTTGATCTGCCCGATCGGGGTGGTGCTGCGGCGGGAAGTTACGAGGATCACCCGGCTATCGTAGCGCTCGCCCGCCACGACCCCTCAACCCCGTCCGGCCAGGTTGCATGCAGCGAAGATAGCGAGGCCCACAGATCGAGGTGACCATCGCCATCCCAATCTGTGACGGCCAACGCCCGCCCTTCGTCATCGAACCCGAATCCGGAAATATACGATGCGTCCGCAAATCGTCCCCCACCGGTCTTCGGGAAAGTGCGGTTTGTTTCCGAGCCACTCCACCAGCTTCCTGAGCGCGCTGATTTCATGATGGCTGCCCAAGTATCTACTCGGTCAGCGTCACCTGAAGCCTGATGAAAAAGCGCCCTGCTGGCAGCGCCGTTCTCTGGGCTTCATAACGCATTCGCTGCCCCCCCGCGCCGAGATAGATCGGCTCCAGTTCCGAGAACAGCCCGGAGCCATCGGTCCAAGTTGACAAGTCAGTTGAGACTTGAATTTCGACGATCACGTCATCTGCAGCCAGGTCACGATCATACTCGAGACCGACTGTCGTACCACTGAAGCTAAGGATCGGCAGGCCATCGCCAGTCAATGCGTGGTCGACGAGGTCGGGGACACCGTTGTTGTCGAGATCAGCATTCGGATCGCCAACGAAGGCCCTGGCGTCTGAAGATCCCGGGTTACCCCCGGAAGTCGTGCTGGGCCTCCAATTTTCCGGGAGGGTGTGGTCAGGATTCGTATCGGGCGCGATCAGCACCAGACTGGGTCCGACACCGTCAGAGGCATTTGGCCAAGGGAGTCGGTCGCCGTAGGTGAAGCGACGGATATCGCTTCCCAGCGCATCTTCAATGACAACCTGTTCGCCGCCATTGGCGAGCTTGTTCGTGTCGCCGGTCCCGTATTCGCCCGGGAGCAGGAATGTGCTCGCCCCTGGATGGCGTGACAGGAAGGCGGCACGGTTGCGGGCAAGCACGACCTGCCCTCCGGCGGGAATCGTCGCCGCCGGGAGATCGTAATTGATGCCTGCGGTAAAGCTCACGCCTGTCAGGTCGATGTCCAGTGTCCCGATGTTGGTCAACTCGATGAATTCGAACAGATCCGCATCGGTGAATCCAGCATCCATCTCTGCCGCCGTCGGGTCGGATGGATGGTACATCAACTCGGAGACGGCGAGATTCAAGGCAGAGGCTGGTTCGACCGTGCCGGTGTTATCGACCGTGATCGTATCGGTGTCGATGAGCTCCCCGGAGAAATCATACGCCTCGATCGTGTAGGTGTGTGAGCCGGGCGCCACCGGGATGTCCACTGTCCAGGAATTGCCGTCCGTCCATTCCACCGCCAGCGGATCAGCCCCGCCTGTCAGGCGGATCTCCCGAACGTCTACCCACCCTTCGCCAGAGATCGTTGCCGTGCTCGATGCGACCATCAGCGGCGAGGACGTGGTAATCGAAAAATCGATGGGCGCGATGGAGTTATTGATCTGGGTGAGCACGTAGTTGCGGCGTTGATCAAAGGAGTTGAGCTTGCCAGCCCAGTTCTGACTTGGGTCCAGCGATGCCAGGTGCGAGGTGAAGTCTGACATGTAGGCGCTGTTCCACGTCGTGGTGACAATGTCGTGGAGGATGCCGAAGTAGATGCGCCTGCGTGTGGGAACGCTCGCCAGTTTGTTGCATTCGCTGTTGGCGAAGATCGATGCGGTGGGGTTTCCCCCGGCAGCCCCAAAGTCCATGTCGTGTGGGAGGAACATCACGCGGTCGTCGGGGCGCGCGTAGTACATCCCGTTGTGCTGGCTGCCGGATCCGGCGTTGTCTCCCGCCCCGCTGAGGACGGCGTAGGCCATACCGCGGAACCAACTGTCGACATCAACGATATCCTCGAGTCCGGCGTCGAAGGAGTCTCCCGATTTGCTGAAGTGTTTATTGTAGGCCATGATCGGCGCGAAATGGTCGGCCTCGCGATTGTTCTTGTTGAGGAAGAACCAGCGATAGAGTTCCTGATCATCGCCGAGGTTGGAGACACGCGCGCCGGTCACGTTGTCGGGTTGTGGCCGCTTGAAGCCGTTGGCGTCCTCGCTGGTAGGGTAGTAGATCAGTTCATACTCGTAGAGCTGACCATCACCGCCGTCTTCAAACTGCGAATCGAGGAAGACGTCACCGTAGCGCGCCATCTGCAACAGTCCTCCGCCAGTTAACGATGAGTTCGGGGCGAGCACTTTGACGAAGTCGTAGTAGCGGCTGATCACGCCGCCGGAGTTGGAGATCATGATGTCGAAGAGCAATTCCCGCTGCCCCGGCCTTTGGCTCTCGGAACGATCGATCGCCACCGAGTCAAGTGCGCCGCGGTAGAGCCCGTCCGATGGGAAGCGCACGCTGTAACCGACCCGGTTGAGGTTGGCGCGCCCACGCTGACTACTCTTCAATCGCACGCCGCAGCCGTAGTAGATGTCCCCCTCACGGTCGATGATCGTGGCGCCGAGACGGTCGTTGCTCATCACCTCGATCGCTTGGTGTTGGAAGCTGGAGTCCGCAGCAGTCATGATGATGCGAAAATTTTGCCAGCCGTTGGTGGCCGCCAGACCGTCGTTGACTTGATACATCGCACGCGAGTCCGGACCCGCTTGCGGAAATGTCTGCGTGGCTCCGAATGAGTCGGCACCCGTCAGGTAGAACTGCACGCGCGCGCCGGATGACTGCCCGGGAACCTCTCCGCGATACAATCCACTCGCGCCGCCACCCATCGCGACCGTTTGAAATGCCCCACCGTTGACCGAGTAGAACAATGTCAGGCTGGAAATGCCGTCCGGGTCGTTTGCCACGACCGAAACCGTGGTGGGTTCGCCCGCCGAGGGCACTGCCGGCGAGTGCTTCATCCCCGAATAGGTCGGCCCGATGTTTACCTCGGCACGCGAGTTAGGCGCGGACGGGGTGCCGACATCTCCCGGACGATCGATCAAATTCACGTTGGCACAGCGGTTAAAATAGAGCCGCGTGTGCAGCTGACGAGACCCCGAAATCCAGCGTGCTCGGAACGAAATTTCATATTCGGTGCCGTTGGAGATCGCCGACGAAAGCTTCGTGAAAATCTGGTTGTGCATGTGCTCGGTCGCGCCCGTGGCGACAATCCGCAGTACCTTGTTTCCCGGGCTGTCGGGATCATCGATGATCTCCCCGTGTCGATGGTTGCCGACGAGTTTCCAGGCGGCGGCATTGTTAAAGGTGGTGTCGCTCAGCTTTTGCACTGCACTGCCGTCGGGGTTTTCGATCACGCTGATGTCGTCGATCAGCATCTCGCCATCGGAAAGCAGCCCCATGTTGAACTCGCGCCATTGGTTGTCCGGACCACGGCTACTGGTTGCGGTCTCACGGTAAGTGTAGGTTTTCCACGCCGTCCGCCCGGATTCGTCGCTCGCTGCCCACGCGCCCGCATCGCGGTTGTCGGCATTCAAATCGCGCAACTCCAAAGTCGAGCCACCGCCGTCTGCAGCCCCAGGCCAGCGCCCTCCGTCGAAGTATCTGACTTCGTTCACCGGGTTGCGGTTGGCATCACGCAGGAGGACATATTCGCTGGTTCGTGACAGCGAACCGGAGAACTCACCGAGGAGACGGGCCCCTGGAAAAGCAGCGGTGAACAGAGCCGAATCACGCGCAACGCAAGCGTGTTCCCCGGATGCCAGGATCGTGCCTGCCGGGAAATCGAATGAGATCCCATTGTCGAAGTCCCAGCCGCCCAGGTTGATCGTGCTTGCTCCGCGGTTGGCGATTTCGACCCACTGGTTGTCCGAGTTGCGGAACGGGAGCGCCGGGATGCCGGGGGAAGTCTGCACGCGTGCAGCGAGCCCAACCCCGAATACCATGTCGCTGCTCCCCGTACTGCTCTGATGCACCTCTACCGAGAGCCGGTTCACCCCGGACATGAGACTCGATATCGGAACCTCCAGGCTGTCGATCACCGCATTGCCAACGCTTGGGCTCGCAAGCGTCTCCGGGTTGAGCGCACCCGAAGACAGGTTGAATTCGCCAACGCGCACGCCGTTGATGTAGAACGCGGCTCCATCGTCGATCTGGTGGGTGATCTCCAGCGACTCGGCAGTGTTAAAAACCTCCGCCGAGACCGTGAAATCGGTCTCGAAGTAGTAAGTTACCGTCGATGAACGATAACCGCTGAGCATCGTCGCAAGCGGCACCGGCAACAGGCCGTTCTCAGCTCCAATCGGTCCTGTTCCGGATTTCCAATCACCGCCGGCCGGATGCGATGCCGTGGACCAATCTGCAGACAAGTTCGCGTCGGCATCGTTGTAGCGCCAGATGTCCCCCATCGCTACCAGTGGAGTGATCTCGAATGTCGGAGGCACTCCCGGACTGCCGCCAAGACCTGGCGGGCTGTAAGCGATTTCACTGATCACGATGTCGTCATTGAACACAAAAACATTCGGCAAACCTGGCGTGGCGGTGCTCGGGTAGAGCCAGGCGCCGTTTCTATCTTCGGCACGTCCGAGTAGGCTGTCAGTCACTTGGCGAGCGTCGAGAACCGCCGTCCCGGCCGCATCAAAGAGGAAAAGTTTTTCGCCATCAGCCGGCCTGAAGCCGAGAGTCGCCTCGTCGATCAGGAGAAGGGCTCCAGGGGCAAGCTGCCCGGCCGTAAGCTGGTGCTCGCGCAAGGGATCAGCACCAGCCGAGATGATGATTCCTGCCAGCTCGATATCGGCTGGACCGGTGTTGATTAACTCTACCCAAAAGCTCGCTTCGTTCGCGGGCGGTAACTCGTTGAGTGAAAGCATTGGCCCCGCGCCCGGATCCACCCCGGCGATTTCCACATCCAGCTCGACCCCGAACACGGTGTCGCTGCTGCCGAGACCTTCCTGGTGGACTTCGATCGAAATTCGGTTGCTTCCCGAAAGCAGTGCGCCGGTCGGAAGCGTCGTATCAGCTGAAAGGTTGTCGATTTCCAGGCCGCCGAGAGCCAAGGTGCCGGCGTCGATGACCCCGGCAGGCATATTCACCCGCAACACTTCCGTTCCATTGAGATAGACGACAGCGCCGTCATCGAAACCATGCCGCAATTTGAGCGACTGTAATCCCGCCAGCTGTGCGGTGCTCAAGTCGAACTCGCGCTCATAGTGATAAGTGAACACGTAGGGCGAGTTCGAGTTCGGGTGGTTCAACACTGTCCCAAGCGAGATCGTGGTACCGCTCTCGAAGCCGATCCCGCCCGCACCGGATTTCCAATCGCCGCCAACCGGATGTACGTTCGCGGCCCAGTCCGCTCCCGGATCTGCCGGCGTATCTTTGTATCTCCAGATGTCAGCGAGGGCGATCAAACCGACGGTCGACGGCGGAGGCGGGCCATCGGTACTAGGGAAGTTGGCCGATGCGCGAGTTCCCCCGAGTTGCTCCGAATAAGTCCACCGATCCGTTCTACCGCTGGCGGTGTAAGGCTTACGCTTGGCGAGTGTTGCCCCTGATCCGTCCGCGGCGGCCGGCCATCGGGCGTCATCACCAAAGTCGAGCTCGTCCATGAGACGGTCGCTTTGGTTGTAAAGTCTCAATCGTTCACCACCGTTATCGATGCTCCCGGTGAAGGGGCCAAACTCACCCGCGCCAGGCGTCTTGGCAACCACGACGTAGCTGCCAGGATTCACCAAGGTGCCGTTTGGGAAAGTGTATCCGATCCCGTCGATTCGCCACCCCGAGATATCGGTGATGATCCCCATCTGGTTGAACAACTCGATCCACTCGCCGCTCTCATCAGATCCCGCCGGATTGTATTGTACCTCATTAAAGACAACAACACCGTCCGGTGATGCCGAGACAGGATGATTTGCCAGTCCGAGGAAGCAAAGGACGAGCGCAAAAACGAGGGGAAGATTGGGAAGAGGCATACTAGCCTTATTCAACAAAGAGGGGGAGAAATGCCAAGCATGAATCGTGCTAAATCAAGCGGCGTGTTTTTTTGGTTTTCGGTGGCGGGCTGCGCAGGCTCAAGCAAGCGGCTTGAGCAGTTCCCGGAGTGATTCGGCGTCGGGAGTTGATTTGACGGCTCCGGAGAGGAGGGAATCGGCGAGGAGTGATTTCTTTTGTTGGAGCTGGTGAATGCGGTCCTCGACGGTTCCGGCGCAGATGAGTTTGTGGACGAAGACGGGCTTGTCCTGACCGATGCGGTAGGCGCGGTCGGTGGCTTGGGCTTCTGCGGCCGGGTTCCACCACGGGTCGAAGTGGATGACGGTATCGGCGGCTGTGAGGTTAAGGCCGGTGCCGCCGGCCTTGAGAGAAATCAAGAAGATGGAGATGGATTCGTTCTGGAAGCGCTCGACGAGTTGGCCGCGGTCTTTGGATCCGCCGGTCAGTTTTAAGTACGAAACACGTCGGATCTTTAGCTCGTCTTCGATGAGGGCGAGCATGGAGGTGAATTGCGAGAAGAGAAGAACCCGGCGTCCTTCGGCGAAAAGGGTGTCGAGGAGTTCGAAGAGGTAGTCGAGCTTGGCCGAGCGCTTTGCTTTGCGAGCTTCCTCGGTCTGGAGTTTGAGGAGGGCCGGGTGACAGCAGATTTGGCGGAGCTTGAGGAGAGCATCGAGGATGGCGAATTGCGATTGCTCGAGGCCGCGGGCCTTGATGGCGTCGCGGACTTTTGTGTCCATGGTGGCGCGGACGGTTTCATAGAGATCCCGCTGGGCCGAGTTGAGGTCGACGGGGTGGACGAGGATGGTTTTGGGCGGGAGTTCGGTGGCAACCTGATCCTTGGTGCGGCGAAGGATCAAGGGCCCAAGGCGAGCGCGAAGAAAATCGCGTCGTTCTTCGTCGTCTTCTTTTTCGATAGGGTTTTGATAGTTCCGGCGGAAGCGTTCGAGAGGCCCGAGGAAGCCCGGCATGAGAAAGCGGAAGAGGGACCAGAGTTCGCCGAGGTTGTTCTCGACCGGGGTGCCGGAGAGGCAAACGCGATGGCGGCCTTTGAGTTCGCAGGCTGCTTTGCTGACTTTCGCGGAGGGGTTTTTGATGTGCTGGGCTTCGTCGAGAACGATGAGCTGGAACTCGTGTTTTTTAAGTTCGTCAACGTCGCGCTGGAGGAGTGCGAAGGAAGTGAGGACGAGATCAGCGTGGGGGATGTGGGTGAAGAGCTTCTTCCGTTGCGGTCCGTGCAGAATAATGGCACGAAGCGAAGGAGTGAATTTTTTGGCTTCTGCAAACCAATTCGGCACGACGGAGGTGGGGGCCACGATCAGGATGGGAGCCGTCTTGCCCTGAGCCCGGAGTGCCAGAATGTGGGTGAGAGTTTGAAGGGTTTTCCCGAGGCCCATGTCATCGGCGAGGATGCCATTGAGCTCGTGATCGGCGAGGAAGTCCATCCACTGGGTTCCGGTTTTTTGATAGTCGCGGAGTTCGGCTTTCAGGCCTTCGGGAGCGGTGAATTTTTCGGCTTTGATTTCCTTGGCACGCAACCTTTTCCGCAGGCCCTTGAGTTCCGCAGGCGGATCGATGGGGAGGGCTTCGTCCTCGATCAGGGCGGCGGCATCGAGTGGGTGAAGAGAGGGTGCCTTGGGGTCGGTGAGGACAGCGAGATGGTGGAGGATGGCGCGAAGTCGACCGGCGGGGACTTGCAGGGCTCCGCCGTTGGGGAGGTAGATGAGGTGAAGCTCGGCGTCCGCAAGATCTTGAAGTTGCTCGATGGTGTCGCCATCGAGAAGTCCCGTGAGGATGGGGAGAAGGTCGAGTCGTTGGCCGTCCAGATCGATGCCGACCGAGAGCTTGAACCAACCGCCGGGAGCGGGTTCGAGAGAGGCTTTTATTTCCTCGTCGGTGAGCTCGTGGACTTCATGACCAAAGTCGGCGTCGATTTGGACTTCCCAACCGGCTTCGCCAAGCATCTTGGTGGCCTTGGCCCTGAACCATGGCCAATACATCGCAGGGGTGGAGAGGTGGGGATCGGGGAACCAACATCCTTCCACCGAGAGTTCGGAGGATTGTTTTTTGGCGAGGGAAAGGAGGAAGCGGTAGGTGGGATTGGTGGCGAGGTTGGTGAGGGCGAGTTTGGTGAGTTGCTCGATGGCCCGGAACTCGGCGGCTTTGTCGCGTGGGATGGGCGATTCCCGGCCGGTCTTGATGAGGGGGAATTCGTGAGGGCCGTAGCGGACGGTGGGGCGGGCGACGAGCCAGGTGTCGCGGTTTTTGACTTTCAGAGCCTGCAGGAGGAGTTGCACCACGCGGGTGCGAGCAGGTTCTTCGGCGACCTCGAGGTGAAAGGTCGGCTTGTAGCGTGTGTTGTCCTTTTGAATTGGCTCCGGCGTTTCTTCGACGGCGGATGGAGGAGGGGAGGTGCCGCCGCCGCGCATGAGGCGGGCGAGGGTGTTGGGGCGCGAGGCGCGGAGGATGGCGGCGCCGGCATGCTGACAGAAGGAGCCGAAGTCGCAGGTGCAGGAGGTATCAAAGTCCCACCGAGATTTTGATTCCGGCCAGAGGTTGATCTCAGTATCGTGATCATCGACACGGCCGGTGAGGAGGTAACCATCATCGATTTCCTCCAAATTGAGGGCGGTGAGGAAGCGCGGCGAGGAGAGCTTTTTCCCGTGAGCGAGGATGTGCTCGTCAAAACGATGGTGCCAATCGGAGTCGGTGAAGAATGATTTCAGATCAAGAGGCACGCGCGGAGTCTAGGTGATAAGGCCAAAGGGGCAAAAAAAAACCGGCAGCACTCTTCCGGTTCGTTCTCGCTTTCCTCCAACACGTCCGGGAGTGAGGCGACCAACTCACCGGTCACCACGGATGCTGATGCGGAGACCCTCGTAGGGAGCTTTCCTACAGTGACCCTGTCTGTGGGGCAGGTATTGGTCTTAACCGGAAGTGTGAACATCACCGGGAACTAGAACTAAACTAGGGTGCCAGGCAAACAGTATTTGAGTCGTCTTGTTTTGTCTGCTAGAAATCCCTCAGATGTCTCAGCCACGGAAAAAAACAGAGTTCACCGATCTCGAGAAAGCCGATTGCAAGACGGGGAAAATGATTGGGGGAATTGCCCTGAAGGAACCCGGCTGGGGGCGCGGGAAACGACGGCGGTTTGTGTTTCCGGACCGGGATTGCTGTTATCACACGATGTCGCGTGTCGCAGGTGGGGATCTTCTCTTTGGCGATGTGGAAAAGGAGGCTTTTCGGAAGCTAATGAGGCGGCTGGAACGATTTTCGGGAGTCGAGGTCCTGACCTATGCGGTGATGGGGAACCATTTCCATCTTTTACTGCGAGTGCCGGAACGGGAAAAGTTCCTGCGCAAATTCAAAAGAGGAACCAAGGCGGAGCGGGAAGAGCGACTATTTGAGCATCTGGGATTGCTCTACTCCCGGGCCTATTTGGCTCAGTTGAAGACAGAGTTGGAGGTGATGACGGAAAAGCGACTGGACGAGCTCTATGAGAAGACGGTGCAGGGATATCTGGATCGGCTCTGCAGTCTGACTCACTTCATGAAGGAGCTGAAGGAACGTTTCAGCCGTTGGTTCAATAAGCGGCACGGAAGACGAGGAACGCTTTGGCAGGATCGATATCGGAGTGTCTTGGTGGAAAGTGGTGAGGCTCTGCGCACGATGGCGGCTTATATCGACTTGAACCCGGTTCGGGCGGGTTTGGTGGATGATCCAAAGGATTACCGATGGTGTGGCTTTGCCGAAGCCCTGGGTGGTAGTAAGCGGGCCCGACGGGGTCTCTGTGTTGTTTTGGGAATGACGGTGACGAGTTGGGAATCAACTGGTCGGGAAGCATTTCGTCGATTGATTTTGGGAATCGGGATAGAGGCGGGTGAGGAAGTCAAGAGAACCGAAAAACAACAAGGACGGAAGTATCGGCGTCGTGGCATGAAGCGGGCAGAGGTTTTGGCGGAACTTCGGGAAGGAAAAACGTTGAGCAAGGCGGATTTGTTGCGATGTCGGGTGAGGTATTTCAGCGACGGGCTGGTGTTGGGGAGTCGGGATTTTGTGGAAAAAGCTTTCTTGGAAAAGCGTGAGTGGTTTGGGAAGAAACGAAAATCAGGGGCGCGCGGTTTGCCGGTGGAAGGTGGGAGTTTGTATTCGTTGAGAGAGCTGAAGGTGCAAGCCTTGGAGTAGGAACTTCTTACTTAGACAATCAGCATGCAGTCGCCGTAGGAGTAAAAGCGGTAGCGTTCTTCGACCGCTTTGGCGTAGGCTTCCATGATGAGTTCGCGGGTGGCAAAGGCGGAGACGAGCATCATGAGGGTGCTGCAGGGGAGGTGGAAGTTCGTTTGGAGCGCGTTGATCGCTTTGAACTGGTAAGGCGGGTAGATGAAAATGTCGGTTTCGCCATGGCAGGCTGCGATTTCACGGTCGCGGGCGAGATGCTCGAGGACGCGGGTGACGGTGGTGCCAACGGCGGCGATCTTCTTGGCAGATTGCATTTTGGAGGCGGCATCCTCGCTGAGTTCGTACCGTTCGGAGTGCATGTCGTGATTGCGCGGGTCCTCGGCCTTGACGGGGCGGAAGGTGCCGACGCCGACGTGGAGGGTGAGGAAGGTGTGGTCGAGCTTTGAGAGGAGTTCGGGCGTGAAGTGGAGACCGGCGGTGGGCGCGGCAATGGCGCCTTCTTCCCTGGCATAAACGGTTTGGTAGCGATCGCGGTCGGCTTTATCCGGTTCACGTTCCATGTAATGGGGAAGGGCGAGGTGGCCGTGTTCTTCAAGGTCGGGCGGGGTGTCCCACTGGATGAGACGTTCGCCTTTGTCGTTGGTTTGTACGACGGTGCCCGTACTATTGCCAACTTGGACGGTGCGGCCGTCCCTCATTTTTTTGCCGGGACGAACGAGGCACCACCAGTGGTCGGGGTCGGGGGCGTTGGTGCGGACGAGCTCGATCTTGCCATCGTTGGAGAAGAGGCGGGCCGGGATGACCTTGGTGTCATTGAGGACGAGGAGATGGTCAGGCGGGAGGAGATCGGGAAAGTCGTTGAAGTGGTGGTGGGAAATTTCGCCGGTGGCCCGGTCAATGAGCAGCATCCGGGAGGAAGCCCGGTCGTCGAGAGGCCGGGAGGCGATGAGTTCCGGCGGGAGGTCGTAGTGGAAGTCAGTGGTGCGCATGGCTGGAGGGAGCTATAGCGAAGCCCGATGATCCTGCAAGGGCTGGAACGATTCCAGATCAGCAAAGAGATTCGGCTCTACTTTTCTTGGGGCAATTCCTTGAAGTCGATGACGGGTTTGTTTTGAGGATTTGATGGTTTTTCAAACCATTGGTCGAACTTGACCCGGTTATCGAAGAATCCCCCATTTTTCATGAAGAAGACTCCGTCACGAGTGCCACCTGCGTAGTCGAGGCGGTGGCCGCCGCGAGCAGTGGCATCGGCGGTGAAGCGGGCGCGGGTAATTTCGTGCCAGGTTCCTTCGGTGTCACAGACCCATTGATTGCCATAGCGCCCGAGGCGCTGCTTTGCTCCGAAGGAGACGGAAAAATTCTCGAGAAAGGAATGGAAGCCGGTGAGATGGGTCTTGGTGCGGGGGCGTCGGAAGCTGGCGATGAGCCGCCATTCGTCGGACTCTTTGTCGCCGAACCACGCGGTGTAGTCGGTGGTGTTGTCTTCGTTTGGCTGAACCCGGGTGAGAAAGCGGTAGGTTTTCCCGGCCTGCCACGGGTATTTGAGGAAGCTCTGTCCTCCGGATCCTTCGCCGCCGAATTTTTGGGCACTCACGTCTTTGCCTTTGCCAAGGGTGGTGACGCGATCCTTCTCGGGAACGGCTTTTGGGTTGTTGGTGCTGAATGGGCTCCAGACTGAAAACAAGACCCACCGCTCGGTCGAGCTTTTGACCTGAAAGCCGAAGTATCCTTGGCCGAATCCATTGGCCATGAAGTAGGAACCGATCGGGTCTTCCCCCTTGGGCACCGTGATTTCGCTGTAGGCCCACTCGATGGATTTGTCCTTGGGCACGGCGTATTTGAGGTGCACGGAAGGACCCCGTCGTCCCCAGTAGAACATGTTTCCTTCGTTGGATTTGACGTAGTGGAGTTTCACCTCCTTGTCTTTTGAACGGACGATTAAGTTGCTCACCTGCCCGAAGGCGTCACCGGTTTTTTTGAGGCCCGAAAGATCGACTCGCAGGTAGCCTGCGCCCGCGACTTTGACTACGCCAACCGCTCTTTCTTTCGGTTCTGCCCCGTCGATTTTGACTTCAAAAACTTGGTCCTTGATTTCGATTTTCCAGGTCGCCGGCGCGGTCGCAGTGGCATCGCCAAGCGCGACTTCGAGTGTGGTCGCGCGGTCGAGATGGAAGTAGATGGAGTAGACTTCTTCAGGCTTCGACCAAGTGAGATTTCCCTGGCGATTTGTGGCAGTTCCGGGTTCTGGCTCGGAGCGAAAGGCGTTACCGGCGAGGGGGATCGACCATTCGCCAGCGAAACCGGAGGCGATGGTGCAGAGGATGATGAGAAGGGATTTCATGATTCGGTGTTCAGAAAGAGGATGAGGATACTTAAGTGAAGACCTTTACGGGGCCGTCCGGCTGTTCGTTTCGTTATTATTGAGGCAACGAGGGAAGGAAGCCAATCTCTTGGGTGAGAGTATTGAAAGCAGGACTGCGCTGACTCAGGGCGACAAAGGTGCGGTTGATGGGGGTGCCGCTTTGTTCGGTGGCGGCGAGGAGTTTACAGGAGCCGTGTTGGAGATCGAAGTCTGGATCGTCGCAAGGGGACCAGCCGTTTGCGAGGAGGTGTTGGTAGAGTTCGTGGCGGCCTTGGCCCCCGGTATGAATGAGGGTGAGGCGGGCTCGGATGGTGGGAGCTTTGGGTTGAGTGGGCCAGGTGATGCGGGCAGATGGGCCGCCGTGGTGTTTGCGGGTCCAGTGGCGGAGGTGGGATTGGGTCCAGCTGAGAATGCGGAGGAGACTGTTTGCGAAAGGGGAATCGAAGGCCGGGGTAAGACCGCGCATGGGCTGGCGGAGGAATCTGCCAAGCGACTGGTAGGGGGCTTCTCCGGTGGGTCCGGAGTAGATGAAATCGCCCGGTTCGATGCCGAGGGCGACGCCACGGTAAACGCAGCCTTCCCAGCGTATGCCGCCTTCGGAGAAACGGTGGGGGTATTTTTTAAAGAGGAGGGCTTCGGCGCGACCATAGCCCATTTGCTGTTTGAGATACTTCCATGGGGCTGTCTCTTATACACATCTGACGCTGCCGACGATCTACTCTGTGTAGA
>CAJXVQ010000005.1 GCA_913060685.1 uncultured Verrucomicrobiales bacterium | reverse complement strand
CCCTCGGATCCGGCCAGACCCTCACCGGCACCCTCAGCCTCGACCCCTTCCACCGCACCAATCCCTTTCGCCACGCCTTCCACCAGAAACACGCCCGTGGAACGATGATCGTGCGCGAGATGCAGATCGTCTTCGACCCCGACCAAACCATCTCCGATCGCCTCCGCGGCACCTACTCCGAAACCATCCAGGGTCTCACCAAGACCAACCTCGAACTCACCGGACGCGTCGAACTCAGGCGCGTGAGTGATGTCGCCACCCTCGAGAAATAGACGCCATGCCCCTCTGTGATTTTCCGCTTACCACCGCTTACCGTTCCAAGACACTCCGATCCAACTGCGCCATGACGAATTCCAAATCCGCGAGCTCCCGCAATCTCCTTCATGCCAGGTTGTCAGAACCGGCAAGCTTCACCGCCCCGTCGTCCCTCCGGGTACTTCTTGCTTTCCTCTGCCTCTGCGGCTTGTGGCTGGGAATGAGCCACAAGCTCCAGGCGCTTACCCCAGGATCTGTCACCATTGAAGTTACCGACCCCGAGAAAAATTACGACGAAGTGGACACCTTCAGTAAGACGGGCACCAAGGCCTTCAACCTCGGCACTCCTCCCTACATCGAGACGACGGTGCCGCAGTATTTGAACCTTACGGAGGGAACTGGTAGATATGGAGACGGCGGCAACAACAGTTCCCCGTATGTAGGATTTCCTCACGCATCATACCTCTCCTGGAATTTCCCGTTTCTCGGGCCTGGTTCCAGGACCATCGACCCCCTGCCAAACAATGGACCTATTCGCTACAACGTTGGCTCTACATCCAGTTTTTTCAACGTCTATCCGACACAGGCCAAATTTACCCACAAGTATTATCAGATCCCCAGGAGGTTCGATGTTGAAATTGTGGACGTCATTTCCGGTAACGTAGGCCAGAACCCTTGGGAGACCATGAGAATGCACCCCGTGCTTAAAAGCCCCGAGGAGGCTGTTCTGAAAATTGTTGATGGATACAACAACAACGAACCCGCGATCCAACTCGATAGAGGGTCCGGATTGATCTACTTTGGGGACGATCGTAAACCGACGTTTGACGCGAACGGTGCTCCTCTCGTTACCAAAGACACCAGGTTCAGTGCGAGAGCCAGTGGTTGGACTTTTAGCACAGGGGGGCAAAACCGCAAATACTACACAAGGGGACAGGGCAAGTATAACGCCTTTATCCCGGGCAAGTTGCTACAGACCAAGAAAGATGCAAAAATGAAATGGACTTGGCGGAGATATCTTTACCGACAGATCGAATTTACGGACAGGTTGGACTGGGAGTCGGGGCTTGATTTAGAAGGCAATAACCTGAACTTGGACTTTTCCGGAACACCCTTGGTAATTGGCTCTCTGCGGAATATAAACCCTGAACTAACAACCTTCAAGAGCCCGGGAATCCTTTATCTTAACGACAATCTTACGGCGTTCGCCGAGGAGACGGAAAACAATGAAGGAGGCACAAGCAAAGGTAAATATGTCGCGACTCCAATCGACTACTCCTATGCATTCTTTAACCAGGATGGGGAAGAAAAACTATCCGCCCCTTCATCGTCGGAAGCCTCAAACCTAGTCACGATCGATCTAAAACGGAACCTCAACGAAGATGAGACAGATCTGCAATACGTCACTGGCCAGATCACTTGGAGGTATCGGGTCGATTTAAATGAAGAAGCTCTGGTCCAACTCACGGTCGACACCCAATTCGAGACGGCCGAAGGGGATTTTACAAATATCGAAAGTGTTCCTCACCGCCTGGAGAGCGCTACTTACGGACGCCTCCCCCGCGGAACACGGGCGGTCCTCAAGGTCCCTCCGGCCGTCTATTTGGATGCAAAACTGGCCAACCCCAGGACCAACCTTCCGTCGGGGACCCAATACAAGTACAGGGCTGTCCCCATCGGCTACTCCGTGAATGGCACCGCCAACCCGGGCGGAACCACCGAGTTCGAGTTGACGATCGAGCAGGACACCACTGTCACTTGGGAATGGCGTCTCGAATACGCCGTCAGAGTGAAATCCGGCGCCGGATCGGGAGGAAACCCAAGCCCCCGATCAAGTAGCGATGGTGAGACTCACTGGTTCAAGGCTAACGAGGCGGTCACTTTTTCGGTCGATGCGGATACCTCGCGACAGGATCCGCTTGCCCGGTCGAGGGGCTCGGTAGCGGAATACAAGATCACCCGTCCGAGCTCCGGCGAGCTTCAGGAAGTGGTGGTGGCAACGGGCAACTTTGACGTGGCCGCTCCGACTGACAACGAAGGAGATTTTACCAACCTGCTCACCACGGAACCTGGCAGATCCTACACGGTTCGGAACCTTGCCTCTGGTGAAAGTACCGCGGTCACAGCCTGGGACGCCAACACGCTGACCACGAGTCAGCCCTTGGTGGTGGCGGAAGGCGATTCATACGAGATATCATACCAAGTCGAGTCCCAAGTACGAGAAGAGGCCTTCCAGGTCGCCCTCGAGGACGTCGAGGAACTCGCTGGCCGCGCGACCTCAAGGGAGTTCATCATTAAGGACTGGATGGAGTTCGAGTGGGTCTGGGAGAACGAGGTAAGATACACCTTTACGGCCGCCCTTGGAGGACAAACTGACCAACTTCTCGCCGGACAGGTCTTCGCCGAGTATCTTGATGAAGGAGGAACCAGGGTGGAGGAGAGGTCCGAAAGTGAAAAAAATTTCCTCTGGATTCCCAAAGGTCGGGAGGTGACCGTCGGTGCCTACTACCGGACTATCGATCGTTGTTTCACCCTGGCCGATTTCGCACCCGGAGGGGTTCAGGGAGATCTCTCCGCGCGGGGTCTTGATATTTCCGTTCTGCCCGATGGCGACCGCGACGGTCGAGTGGTGCGCTTATTCAGCGTCGACGCCGCGGAGACTCCTACCGAGATCCTCTGGAACTACCAACCGACCGTCCACCGGGCCGTGATCCCACTTGGGGAGAGTTTTAATCCGAAGAACCCGGACGCCTATCTTGTCCCGGATCTGTGTGACGGAGCGGTCCTGAGCCTCGACGGGCCTCTTCTCGGGAACTCGCTCCTTCCTGTATTGCCTCCGCCTGTTCCGGGGCAAGGGAAGTCCCTGCATTGGGATAAGATCGGGCAAAAGCTCTTCCCGGTCCATCCAGGCAGCTACCAGACCGATTGGCTCGACCAGAACGGACGCACGCACCGCATCGAAGTGGTGAGTGACTATCCAGGCAATATCGCGAACCTCGCCTCCGAGCTCGAGTTCGAGGACGGAAGGAGGGACATGGACACGGATTCATCCAGGGGTGCCGTTCCAGTGTACGACAGCAGGGGGGATGCAATGCTAACAGATGCCGAACCGCCGGAGCCTCTCTACTACTTTTCCAAAACGCTCCCGCTGGCTGGCACCACGGACTTCCCGGCCTCCCCCGACGCCCACTACCACCACCTCTTCGACCCCACGAACACGAAGCGACGTCCCCCCACCAAGCTCGACCTCAGCTCCAGCGACGAGTGGGCCTTCCAAGAGCTCACCCACACTGAGGCCGGGGCGACCGTGGGCAACACCGGCGGCAGGGCCTTCGAAGCCACTCAGTCTGGCCGCAGCGTCCTCCTTTTCAGCCACCGCCGCAATCCCGACGAGTCCGCGAACGGCAATCTCGAGGAGGAAGAGTTGGCGGTGCGCGTCATCGAGTCAATCGACTTGGATGACCTCGACCCCGTCCAGCCTGGCGACGACAAGCTCGTCCTCGGAGAGCGCGGGATCGCCCTCGGCCACGGGCTTACCACGGGCGCCGACGGCGCCTACGGGATCGTGCAACGCGGCGCAGACCCCGTCACCAGCATCGATCCCGGAGATCACTTCTTGGTGGATTTCTGGCTCAATGCCAAGGGCCTCCGGGCCGACGACGCGCCAGTCAAAGTGCTCACGACCGGGGATGGAAAACTTGTGGTCACCCTCGATCCACAAAACGCCACCATCACCACCGACTACCTCGGCCTGCGGACCACTCATCCCTTCACCACCGCCGGACCACGCTGGAAGCACTACATCATTCACGTCTTCAAGAACGCCCTGTTCGGAGTCAATGCCACTGTGGTGGAATTTCACCTCGACGGCGTGCGGCAGGAGCAGGCGACCTTGAGCGATCAACTCGATGCCGCCGCGCCCGCCAGCTCGACGGTCGAAATCGGCCTATCCGCCAGCTCGCTCCGCCTCGGGGTCGGCGCGGATCCAGCCAGCGCCCTGCAACTCGACCAGCTCCGGCTTTTCAACCTGGCCGCCAATCTTGATCCTTGGTTGACGTCCGGCGAAGTGAGGCAACTGCGCACCGTTCGCGATATGATGGCGGAGGACAATCGTCTGCGCGGGATCGCCCCAGCGCTGTGGTTCAGTTTTGAAGACGCGCCGGACGGTTCGTTTGCCAACGAAGGGACTATCGCTGATGTCGGGTTCGGCCCGGTGGCGGAAGATCCGGTTGGTGTTTTTTCTGGCAGCTGGGAACGTCTCGGTCTCCAGGAAGTCGCCACCCGCCTCGAGAGCACTCTCGACAATGCCGGTTTCGGCGGGTCGGGATACGTCCTCAACGCCGTTTCGAACTACAATGCCAACCTCTACAATCGCGATGCCGAGGTGGGTGCGTGGGGGCCGATCTTCCCGGTCAACAGCAAGGAATTCTACGACCGCGATTCGCCCCTTGAGGTCGCCTATTACGAGAATCCCTATCTCAGCGAGCCGGGAGAGCATCCCAACGTGGCATGGCCCTACGAGACCGCCGTCTACGCCGATGTCGCTTACCCGGTAGTTGGTCCCCACAAGGACAAAGCCATTTACATCGCCAGCCGGATCGGATCGGAGGGCGTCGACCGGAACGGACGCCCGCAGCAGGTCTTCGACCTCGCCAGCTACTCCGACCTCATCATCTACAACCAACCCGAACAGGATGATGCCGGCTTCAATCCGAACGAGGAGCACGCCCTGGTGGCGCCCTCCAACCGCGCCGCCCTCAAGATCAAGAACCTCGGCGAGGACATTCCCAACAATCCGCCCCTCGCCGCCTTCGCCCTCCAAGATGAAATCAACGCCATCGACTCGGAATCCGACCCGTGGGTCCTCGTGCAGGTCAACAATCTGCAGACTGGCGAACCCGAGATGCACGCCTACCAGGTGTTCCAGACCCGGGATGGGCAGGAACCGAACACGAACCCGACCAGCGATGGGCTTGTAGAGTTCCCGAGACCAGTGGACGGCGCGATTACCGATCCCGATAACGGCCTCGCCTACGAGCCCGCCGAGAACCCCGAGGACCGCTTCCTGACGCTCGACCCTGATCCCTCCAAGACCTACAACTTCGAATACAAGTTCGAGTATCCCGCCTTTGCCGGGGACCTCCTCATCCCGCCCTATCCGCTCAACCTCGTGATCGGCAATGCCACCATGGCAGATGCACGAGGTGGCAAGTTGGATAACAATGTCGGTAATGAACAGCGTTCCTACTGGCGCGACGTGAATCGCAACGCCTGGATCGTTTCCGGAGGAGGATCCTTTTTCTACCAGTACTTTTACCCCTTCCGCGGTGACTTCTACCATCCGGATGGAGCCGCCGCTGGAACCCCGGTCGCCTGGTTGCCGACTGAAGGGAGCTACTTCGGCGACAATGAGGCCACCATCCCGGCGGACGACAGTCCGAGTCCGATTCAAGTGACCTACAACACCCACTGGCGTTCGGACTATCCCAAGTTGAAACGAGGCGAAACCCTGACCTACCAGGGAGGCGAATACTTCAATGAAAACCCGGGCTCCAACGGCCTTCCCGCCATTGTCGCGATGGCCGCGACCGAGGTGGTCTACGACAGTGCTACGCCCGACATGCTTATCAACGATGAAACCCTCAAGGATTATTCGGCGCGTATCATCCGACCAGTCGATCGCCGTGAGGAGCGATTTTCGGTCGCGCAGATGGACGATGCCAAGTTCAGCCCGGCCGCCCAGGACGAGATTTTCATCGTGGCAGAACGCTGGTATTTCAAGGAACTGCCCGGCTCCCTGCAGAAGCGTTTTTACTTCGACTCGCTGGCCGAGAAGCTCGTCTTCCGTGGCTACCTCAATGACAAGGACAGCGGTGATCCCGATCTCACTTCCGGCCCGGATCCCATCAACGTCCTTGAGCCAAATATCATGACCGAGGATGAGAGAAAACTCGTCCGGGCCCTCTCGGAAAGTGGTGACTGGACCGCCGCGATTGAAGAGATCTTCGAAAGGTCCCAGAATCCAGACTTTAGCTTCGCCCTCGGCACCTACGACCCAGCCGGGAAATACCTGGCCGGCGTCCGCGAACTCCCCGAGGAAAGGCTGAGGCTGGATGATTTCAAAGAGGCGGGTGAGAGAAAGCTGAGCGAGATCGAGCGAAAGGGCGAGAATCTCATGAACGAGATCGTCCACGAGATCGATACGCATTGGAGGCTCGAAGAATCCGCTCCCGTCGTGAAATATGTCCGGGCTCCGGGAACGCCCGAAACCGGGGCAATGTTCATCCACCTCAACAGCTTCGGAGTCGGTTCCGCTCTGGTTCCAAGTCCAAAGCTTCTCACCGATCCCATCACGGGTTCCTCCTACATTACCGTCGCGGAAAACAACCGCGTCGAGTTGGACGGCGCTCCAGTCAGCCTCCACATCATCGAGATCATTCCCGACCGTTACCGCGGCGCCATCAAGGTGATCGAGGGCACCGACGCCTTCAGTGAGAAGGTCACCCTCCAGCACAACGGCGAATTTGGCGCCAATACCGACGACCTCTACTACGAGTGGTGGATCCGCGATGCCGCCCCGCTCGACGTGGTGGCGAACGAAGTCCTCGACGATGGCACTCTCAAGGAAGTCGATGGACGCGGCAACTCGCTCTGGCAACCATACCTGCCGGAGAGAGCCCCGGAAGATCTCAAACGCTTCACGGATCGCGGGATTGACGAGGAAACTGCCAAGCACCTCGGATTGCACACCATCGTCTTCGAGGGCCGCCCCGATGTGACTCTGGCAGACAAGCTGGTCCTCATGCGTTACAAGCACGTCAATGAGGTAAATGAGGACGGCGACCCCACCAACGATTGGAAACTCGTGCCCTTCGAGTTCAGCGATCCGGCCGCAGAGTGGGAGCCAGGTGTCGAGATTTCGGATGACGAGACCCCGATCGTCACCGTCACCGGCCCCGCCCCCTTCCAGTGGGCCGGCGCCGCGAACTCCCCGCAAATCCAGGCCGACGGCAGCAAGCGCTACATCCCGCAACTCGTGATGGGCTGGGTCAAGCGCGTGCTCGACCGCATCAACCCCTACGAGGCGCGCTTCAACGACTTCTTCGGCAACGAGAGTCCGGCCGCCTACAGCAGTCAGATCCAGATCGCGGGCGCCCCCTTCGCTGGGAAGGTGGCCCTGAACTCCGACAAGAACGTGGTCGAGAACGTCGGGCTGATCGAGCTCTACGAAACGGTCCTGGCCCGCGCCCGCGAGCTCTCGATCGACAATTCCTCCAACCCGGTGAGCACCGACGGAATCAACCAGGCCCTCCTCCTCGCCGCCACTCGTCTCTCGGTGCTCTATGAATTGCTGGCGCGCGAGGCCTATAGCGACGCCCAAGACTCCACCATCACCGTGACCGACGAGAGCGGCCTGGGCGGGGTGGCCTCCTTCACGCACGCCTTCCAGAATATGGAGGCCGATCTGATGCACGAGGAATTGGCGCTCCTGCGCGGCACCGATTTCCGCAAGAGCTACCCGGTCTACAACCGCATTTTCTGGAACTACGCCAAGGGCCTTGGCGAGGCCGCCTACAACGTCAACTACAACATCTACGACGAGGACCTCGACGGCTTCATCAACGAGGACGACGCCCGCACCCTCTACCCGCAGGGTCACGGCGATGCCTGGGGGCACTTTGTCTCCGCTCTTGGCATGCACTACACCCTCCTCCAGCAGCCGGTCTTCAGTTGGAAAACGCGTTCCGAGCTTTACTCCCTCATGCAGAACGTCCTCGAGGTCGACTTCCTCGATGAAAAGACCTTCGCCCAACTCGCGGCCGGCAAGGCCCGTGCCGGCCGCGATATCGTGCGCAACACCTACCGACTACACTACACCCAGGATCCCGATGGTCAGTGGCAGGGTTACACCGATGGCGCCGACCCGGCCCGCGCCTGGGGCGTTTCGGAATGGGCGACCCGTTCCGGGCAAGCCGCCCTCTTCGACTGGGCCGTCGCCAATGCCATCCTTCCCGGGGAAGCTGCCTCCGCCACCCCGGTCGGGAATCCGGAAAACCTCGACCGCATTGAACGCCTCGGGGCGGTTGCCGAGATTGGCGAAGTCGCCGGTGGCCTCTACGAAATTCAGGTCGCCATGGACGAGGCCAACGGCGGGGTCAACCCGCTCGGCTTCGACGCGGATGCCATCGCCTTCGACATCGACCTGGAGTTCTTCGAGAACGCTTCTGGGGGCGACCGACGGTCACATTTCGAGCAGATCTACAATCGAGCCCTGGCTGCCGCCAACAACGCCAAGGCAACCCTCGATTTTGCCACCCAGACCGAGAATAAGCTCCGCCGCATTGCTGATGATACCAACGCCTTGATAGGCGAGGCATTTTTGCAGGATCTCGATTACCGCAACCGCCTGATCGAAATATTCGGATCTCCCTATGACGGCACCATCGGTTTCGGAAAGGCCTATCCCGAGGGCTACGAGGGCCCGGATATACTCCTTTATGCTTATTTAGATAAAACAGAAATCGAAAAAATTGTCCCAACGCAGAATGGGGTAGGCGATGATAAGTATGATTTTATTGAGATTCAAACCCTTGAAAAAGTTCCTTTTGGGATTGGATTAACGAGCTCGAATATTGAGATTGACGGTCATCCCCTGAAGCAAATCTTAGTAACAGATTTATACAATGCAGCGCTGCCTGATGGTAATAGAAACGATGACCAGAATACTCAGCTGGACAGAGTGATCGATGTTTTTACGGAAAATGCCCTAGAAGATATCTACAGTGATCCTTCATCCACAAACAGAGTTGAGGTGGAGATACGAAGAGCCAGCGCGTATGCCTTTCAAGCAGACAGTGCCTGGGGCCAACGCACGAGCTATGGGAGGGCGCAGCAGGCTCTCGAAGCCATGCTATTGAGTGAACTGGAACTGAAGGAGAGCACCGAAGAGTACCTGGGCATGCTTAAGCATTACCACACCCTGGTGCTTCTTCTCGGCAATGAAATTGAACAAGCGGCGAGGCGGGAGGATTTGGAAGATCAGATTCAGTATACGCGAGTATCTGCTAGCGCCGCGCTGACAGCACTTGATATTTCGAAAGGGCTACTCGAGTTGACGAGTAACAGCTTGGCGGACGCAAACCTTGCTGCGCAGGAAGCTATCCCCGGAATCGTCGGATTTTCGAACGATGTATTCTCCTCTGTTGTGGGTGCGTTGTTGGTCTCCGATGGCCTCACGCAAGCAGGATTTGATACAACCAGAAACGTACTGGAGCAGTTGATTAAAGCAGGTGAACTTATTCGCGACGAATTGGTTGCTGATCTGGAACGTGATCTCGTTCGACTCGACGAGATTAATAGAATCGAAGAAAACTTGGCGGGGATTGCTCGTTTTGGTGCGGATGAAGGAGCGCTTCGTGCCGAAATCGGCACCCACATCCAGGAGCTGGAGATCAATCGGCAGGAGTATGTCACTGCGCTGGCGGAGGGGTTCCGCTTGCTGAAGGAGCGCGAGGCCTTCAACACGGGGATCGCCGCCGCGGCCCAGACAAACCGCTACGAAGACATCATCCACCGTCTCTCCCGCAACGAGGCGATGGGCAGGTACCAGACAGCCTTCAACCATGCCGCGCGCTACGCCTGGCTGGCGACCAAGGCCTACGACTACGAAACCAGCCTCGATCCGGGAGATCCAGCCGCCCCCGGCGCCCTCCTCGACCAGATTGTGAAGGAGCGCCAGCTCGGGCTCTGGATCGACGGCGCGCCCCAGGCCGGCCAAGGCGGATTGGCCGAGATTCTCAACCACTTGAATGGAAACTTCCAGGTCCTCAAGGGACAGCTGGGAATCAACAACCCGCAGTCGGAGATCGAGAAGATCTCGCTGCGCCGGGAGCTTTTCCGGATCATGCCTCATGACGAGGTAGTCGGCAGTGCCTCGAGTGACGATCGCTGGGTCGATGCGCTCAAGGCCCGAATCGAACCGGACCTCACCACCATGCCGGAGTTTACCCGGCACTGTCGGCCCTTCTCCACCGCGGAGGAAGGACCGCAACCGGGGATCGTCATCCGCTTCAGTTCCGAGATCAACAATGGCGTAAACTTTTTCGGGCGGCCCCTCGTCAGCGGTGACCATGCCTACAGCACCGCCAATTTCGCCACCAAGATTCGCGGCTTCGGCGTGTGGCTCGAGAACTATAAAGAGGCCGGACTCGCCACCACTCCACGCGCCTACCTCGTGCCGGTCGGCAATGACTACATGCGAACCTCGAGCAGCGCGGAGCCCATCACCCGCATGTGGAACGTGCAGGAACAACGCATCCCGACCCCCTACGTCATCAACGAGGCCAACCTGAGATCGCCCGGCTTCATCCCGACTCTTAACGGGGTGGACGGCGGCTTCGCGGACCTGCGTCGCCACGGTGACTTCCGCATGTATCACGATGGGGGCGAGGACGAGGCCGTCGACGAGAGCGAGCTGACTCTCGATTCGCGCCTCATCAGCCGCTCGGTGTGGAACTCCGAATGGCTCCTCATCATTCCCGGGGCCGGCCTCCACGTCGACCCCGACACCGGTCTCAAGCAACTCGCGGAGACCATCTCGGACATCAAACTCCACTTCCAGACCTACTCCAACCAAGGACAGTAACCCGGACCCACGCCACCACCATGAATACCTTCACGCATGTCCTCGCCGGCGCTCTCCTCTGCGCACTGAGCTTCACCGCCGCCCGCGGCCAAGGCTTCACCGATTCTTACGTCACCTTCTACGGAGAAGTCCGGCAGACCGGGGAAGCGCAGACTTCCCTTCTGCAGTCCGGCACCCTGAAGGTGACCTTCACCAACCAGTCGAAGGACGCGAACCGCGTCACTCTCTCGACGCCCCTGCGGCCCACCGGATCCGGAACCGCCAAGCCATACTCCTACGCGCTCAAAGTGCCGCTGGCTTATCTCCCCGAAGCCCCCCGCCTCGGCGAGTATCTCGCCATCGGTGGATCCGCTGCCGAATTCAAGATCGAAGATATCACCATCGATGGTAGCCCGGCCACCCTTCCTGACGGCAGCGCGGAGTTCTTCCCTCTGAGTTTCGCCAGTCGCGCCGACCAATATCGCCTCGACCTCCTCGTGGCAGGTGACAGCACCGACAGTGACGGCGACGGCCTGCCCGACTGGTGGGAGACCCAGCACGGACTCGATCCCACCCTCGCCGACGCCGATTCCGACCTCGATGGTGACGGCTGGAGCAACCTCAAAGAGTTCCAACTCGGCAGCGATCCGGCGAAGAGTAATCTCGACCCCGAACTTGCCACCGCCGAACTCCTCGTCCCGGAACTCGGACAAGCCGGCTGCCACCTGCAGTTCTTCGATTCGGACACCCCGGACTCGGACATCCAACTGGAGATCGACCCGTCCTCCCTCGCCGGTTTTTCCTTGCGCTGGTCCGGTCTGCCCACGCGATCTGCCGACAGTCCGCCGCTCACCCTCGCTTCCCTGCAAGCCGGCGAACTCACCCTCGTCCATGAGGACACCGCAGTGCGCCAGGCCACCTTGCCCATCTCCTTCAGTGACGGCGGCGAGCAACAATCCGCCACCGTTCTCATCCGCGTGACCACACCGAGCACCAGCGATGGCAATGACGCCGCGCTTTGGCTCGACGCCGCCGACCTTTCAGTGAACGAACCTCTCGCCAGCTGGAGCGACCGCTCCGGCAACGGGCGCCACGCCCTCCAACCGGTGGCAGAGAACCGTCCCATGGTTTCGGATTTCGCCGCACGCCGCTCCGTGCATTTCAGCGAGCGCACCAGCCACCTCTTCTTCCAGAACGAGGCCATCCCGTCCGGGGACCACACCATCCTCGCCGCGTGGCAAGCCAGCGGATCACGGAACGATTCCCAGGTCCTCTTCTCGAGCAACCGCGGCTTCCTCCAACTCGATCCGACCGCCGAGGCGGTCTCCTATCCCGGCGCTCCATTCTACCAAGCCGATGGACACGCGGTGCGCGGTTACCAGTCCGCCACCGGCACCACGGCCACCAGCATCTTCCGCCGCGAGGGCTCCACCCTGCAGAACATCTTCGGGCTTTCCTACAACGGGGAAGAAGTCGCTCCCAAGCTCATCGACCCGGTCCTGCCCACCATCGGGGCGCGCCGCCTCGCCCTGCCGGTGGCGGATCCCATCACCAACGGCTTCCGGGGAAGTTTGCACGAACTCATCGTCTTCCCCTCCGCCCTACCCGAACAAAAGCTGCGAGACGTGCACGACTACCTCCAGTCCAAGTGGAGCGGATATGTCACCTGGGACTTCAGCACCAGCCTGCGCCCCGTCACCCTCACCGCGACCGGAACCGGCCGACACATCATCCGCGGCGGCCATGGCACGGACGACCTGCGCGGCGGCGACACCCACAACATCCTCTCCGGGGGCGGCGGCCCGGATACCCTGCGTGGCAGTGCGGGTCTCGATACCTTTGTTTTTGGTGGGGTCGATACCGGACGCGATGTCGTGATCGACTTTGATCTTGAGAACGACGTGATCGATCTCTCGGCCCTCTACTGGGGCCAGAGCAGCGACGCCCGTGAGTTCCTGGCGATCCGACTGGACACAAACTTCAGCACCCCGGTTCCCACCCTCGACACCGTCCTGCTTGTGCAGCGCCCCGACGCCGCCACCCAGGAGATCGTCCTGCGCAACACCGTCCTCGGTGCACAAGAGCTCATCGAACTCATCGTGGAGGGCCGCATCCGCATGGGCGGGTTGACCATCCCGACCGAAGTGGCCCTCGCCTTTGCACCCGGCTCGGAAGACAGCACTGTCCTCAGCGAGTCCCGCCGCGAATCCTTCACGGTGGAAGTGACCCGCAGCGGTGACGGTGTGGCCGGCGCCCTCGAGGTGCCGATCGGATTGTTCCAGGATGCCCTCGGCAGGGACTTCGCTCTCGAGGGTGATGCCAGGGTGGACGGGCAACGCGCCGTGGTTCAGTTCGCGCGGGGGGAGAGCACCAAGCTCATCACCTTCCACGCCGTCCCCGATCTCGAGAGCGAGGGGACCGAACGCTGGGAGACCTCCGTCCTGCCTCACTTCCGCTACGACGTGGCGGGGGCACCGCTCGCGCGGAGCGTGAGCGATGAGCCCTTCGTTCGTCTCGCCGTCATCGAGCCCAACGCCCTCACTTCCGGGCAAGCCGCCCGCGTGCGTGTGATCCGCGATGGCTCGACAAGCTCACCACTCACCGTGACCCTCGATCTCGATGGCACCGCCCTCGAAGGAACCCACCTCAACAGTATTCCGCGCAGCGTGACCATTCCGGCCGGAGTGAGCTCCACCACCATCGAGATCACCACGGCGGAGGGTTGGGACGGCAGCATCACCCGCATGGCGATGCTGCGCCTTGTCGCGGATGACGGCTACCTCCTCGCTCATCCCCACGAAGCCACCGTCTACGCCTCCAACACCGCGGCAGAGGCCGATGCGGCCGGCTTCGACCGCTGGCTCACCGCTGCCACCCATGGAGAACTCACCGGTCTGCTCGACCTTCTCCGCAGTGACCACGCCGGGGAACTCGGCGACTACCTGCGCGCCTACGCACTGGGGCACAGTTCTCCTGAGAATGCTTCGGGCGAGGGTCTCTCCTTCCGCCTGGTCGGGAACCGGCCCGAGCTCACCTCCCGCCTGGCCACCACCGCCGCCGATCTGCATTGGCAGGTTCAGTCCACCGCCGACGCCCAGGCATGGACCGATGTCAGCGCGACCTTCACGAGCCATCTCTCCACCGAGGGACTCACCCTGCTCGGACCACCGATCCCGGAGTCCGGCTCCGGACAGCTCTATCGGCTCAACTTCTCGCTGCAGGGAGGATCGCGGCTCACGGAAGGGCTCAACGGTCTCGCCCCGACCAGCGATTACGGGATGAGCGGACCTGCCGACTGGCGCGCCGACCCGGACACCGGACATCTCCTCAGCACTTCCGCCACCTCCGGGTCCCTCAGCCGGCTCATTGTCCAGGTTGAGGCCCCGACGCAACTTCAGTTCGCCCTCTCGGTATCGGGCGGAGACGGCAGCGACCGCCTCGCCTTCTCGATCGATGGTCAACTTGTCGCCGAAACCACCGGGGAAGAAGTCCTTGTCGATCGCACCATCGACCCCTCCGGTGGTCCCGTTCTCCTGATGTGGGAGTTCCAACGCAGCTCCGGCACCGCCGTGATTGCAACGCAGAAACCCGGGGGCTCCCCCTTGCCCGGCAACGAGTAAGCTGCCAATCATCCCCTCGTGAAGATCCTCCCCTTCATCACCAACTCCCTGGCCATCCTGTTCATTGTGACGGCCGTTGGTTGGATGCAGCGCGAGGGCGAATTCGCCCCTCGGCAATGACGGGCAGGATGTCCCCGACTCCGACTCCGATCCTGATGTCTACGGATTCAACGCGACCATCGAGGGAAATGAAAAGTTCATGCGCCTCAAGGGGACCGAAGCACCTTCAGTGATCTCTAGCGATTCTCCAGGGACTGAACAATTCCCCGCGCAATCAGCCCGGCCAGCAGTTGGTTCCCGCGAGCATTGGGATGCACACCGTCGTGGGCCAACAGTTTGGCATTACTGGTCCAGGCCCCTCCGGGACGAACGACGATGCTCTCGCTCTCCATGCAGGCCATGAAGCCCGCACGCAGATCGACCAAAGTCGCGCCGGTTGCTTTTGCCACTTTTCGTGTGATGTCGGCATAGGCATCGCACTTCGCGTTCCTCTCACCGACCTTCTCTTTCATGATCGCCAGGGTGGCGAGCACCGGTCTTACTCCGGCCGCCTTGGCTTGAGTGACGAGATCAGTGAGAGCCTTCTCAAAAGCCTCGGGAGTGGTCTTGCGCCACCAGACATCGTTCACCCCGATAGAGATCACCGCGACATCCGCCTTGTCTTCGGCGAGGGTTTCAGAGAAGGGCCGCGGCTGGGTGTTTCCAAAGTGGGCCGTGCCTTTGTCACCGTAGCGGAGTGTCAGGACCCCACCACCATTCACGCCGTGATTGATCAATTTCACACCCAGGTCCTTGGTTTCCTTGCTCTCGGAAATCGCCTTCTTGATCACGTTGAGATAGCCGCCTCCCCAGGTGATCGAGTCGCCATAAAACGAAATCACCGTTCCGGATTTCTTCAACGGCGTATTGTCACCAGTGAGTTCCAACAGTCCTTCAACTTCATAGAGAGCGCGACGTTGGGCATCGGCTTCCGATGAGAGATTAACAGGAAGATTAACCGGAATCACCAAGTCACCGGTCGGAAGTAGTTTTCCATCACTGGAAAGTTTTGCAGGATATGTCCCGGCCGGGAATCCCGCCGGATCGACAAATCCGATCTGCCGCAACTGCTCTTTCGTCAGTGCCGTTTCATCCTTGCCAAAACGAATCGTTCCACCGCCCAGGACCATCATTACTTTGTCCCGATCCCAACTGACTTTCGAACTATCAGCAAAGTTGAATTCACCATCCTGACCGGGATCAATTCGCGCATCGCCCTGCAGATCGAGCACTCCGACCCGCTCCTTGTGCCCGTGTAATTCCAAGGTCGGAAGTTCTCCCTGGAAAGTCACCGGAACATGATCAGCGATTTGTTCGTCGGTTCCCCAGCGGAGTATCCCGTTCTCAATCATCACCAGGGAGCTTGGGATGACATTTGTTCCAGCCGCTCTCGCCATGATGGTTGCACCCCGGGGCAGACCTCCCACCTTCACCGCGCCACTCAGGGTGTTCGCCTTGTCACCGGCAAAGGTCGTGCCGTGAGCGGCGAAGACCAGGTCCCCCGCTCCGGTAATCTCACCGCGCCAGGTCATGGTGTTTCCTCCTCCATTTCTCACGGTGAACGTTGCGCCCTTGTGAATCGCAATCGTTCCATCGTGGGTTCCGTTCGGACCATGCGCATCCCATTGCGCATTCCCGGAAACATCGAAGTCATGAGTGGTCGAAATCCGCGCCCCCATCACCAGGGCTCCCCCGTTCAAGGTCACCGGTTTTGTCCCGGAACCGAGAGCGACCGCATGACTGAGCATCAAGCTCCCACTCTCGATCACGAAGCCACCCGTATACCCCGAGTTGTCGCCTCTGACCTGCACGATCCCACCTTCCACTCCGCCAATCGAAATCTGCCCGCTGCCTGTCAGATCTCCGGTGATCAGCAACTTCTCTCCGCCAAGATAATGACGATTTTGATTCGCCATGGAAATTTCACCCGACAATTTCAGATCGCTTGCCATCGTTACTGAAGCCGTTTTGTTCATACCCACATCGCCGGGCAGCTTTGCAAATTCAATACGCCCGCCGTCGACCAACTCGAGGGACTCTCCCCGAATCTCAATCGCATTCAATGCCCCGGGATCAAAGATCACTGAGCGCATTTTAACGCTCTTAGCCAGGCTCACATTCACCGACTCCGTCGGAGCCGTCAGCTTCATGACATCCCCCTTCCCGGTCCAAACATAATCCAGCCCAAGCGAAATCCCGGGAGTGCCCAGTAACAAAACAACAGCTTGAAGACTCTTCGAATGATTCATTTCACCCTTACTGGGATGACCTTGCCCATTCTATCACGCCGAAACCCGCGAGGCCTTGGGCTAACGGATCCAGGACAACCTTTGGGATGAATGCCGCAAAATACAATTTCAATGTCCCGGAAGCAGCCTAATCCCAGATCGACTCTCGGGGATCCTCTGGTGCTGGTGCGGGGTCGTCACACTTGAAAAAGAAGAGGTGCCGACTTTACCCCACCAAATCTCCGATACTTCCGAATCCGGGCTCGAAGAGTCTTCTGAAGGTGCGCGCGGCATAGCCATCGGTCATGCCTGCGAGGAAGTCGCAGACGAGGCGCGCCTTTTGCTCAACGGTCTCCGCTTGTTGGATCTCGGCGGCATCGGCGTCTGGAAGCAAAGCGAAGTCCTGACCGTCGATCGCTTCGCCGAGAACGTAACGTTTCTCCATCACCTGCCAAAGCTGACGCAGCATGTAGCTCCCCTTGTGCTCGAGTTGCTTGAGTTGCGGGGAGAGGAAAACCACCTCAAATGCAAGCTGCTTGAAGAGTTCGCACTCGGCCCTGATTTCTTCGTCGATCACGACCTCAAAGGCGTAACGATGACTGGTCGCGCTGAGGAGATTCACGGCACCGACCAGGTGGGCCGATTGAATGTATCGTCCGATTCTCTTGCCCACGAATGGCTCGATTCGCTGTCCCCGAATGGCTTGTAGAAGCGCGCCCAAGGGAGCGTCATCGGAAATTGCATGCCCCTTCCTTTCGGCCCACCGCTCGATGCGCTCCACCGTTAAAAATCCCGCCTTCACCGAATCCGCCAAGTCATTCAACGAATAGGCCGTATCGTCGGCCCAGTCCATGATCTGACACTCGATTGATTTGAAGCCATCGCGCTCCTTGCCTGGCGTAAGTTCAGCGGGAAAATCATTACCACCCATGGCCCAACTGAGATGTTTCTCCTGGGCGTCATAGAGAAAATGATTCTTCGGGAGCTTACCCGTCGTCGTCTTAAGTTCGGACCACAGGGATTTATATTTCAGGACCCCATCCAGGAAAGCCCTCGAAGGGTCCATCCCCTTTCGGCTTTGCGAAAAGATTCGCTCGGTCAGCAATCGCAGAGTTTGGGCATTCCCCTCGAACCCACCATAGCCCGCCATGAAGTGATTGAGCGAGCGCTCGCCGGCATGGCCGAAGGGGGGGTGTCCGAGATCGTGGGAGAGGCAAATCGCTTCGACCAAATCTCCATCAATGTGGAAATCGTCGTGAAGAAGATCGCTGGAATGTGCGAGCCAATGACAGATTGATTTTCCAATCTGTGCGACTTCGAGCGAGTGGGTCAATCTGGTACGATAGAAATCGTACTCGCCACTCCAAAAGACCTGGGTCTTGCTCTGCATGCGGCGGAAGGCAGGAGTGTGAAGAACGCGGTCCCGGTCGATCTGGAAGGGCGAGCGGAAGTCACCCGAAGTGTCGTAGCCGGAAGCCCGCTCGGTGTCGAAAGCCTGGTAAAATCGATTCTGCACGCCCGAGAACTAACGCGATTCGAAAATTCTTCAAGCGCTGTCGAAATACCCTGATCATCCTGAGCGGCACTCCTGGGCACCAAGACCCGATGACAGCCCAGGTCAATCAAGCCAGGGAAATAAGATAACGACAGGGTTTGCGGCGTCGGCTGTTGGCGATTGGCTGTTGGCGATTAGCCCGATCGACCGCACCATCCACCGCGAGAAAGCTAAGAGCCAAACGCTAAACGCCATGGTGCGCAGGGCCTTTGGCTCCGCCCCGATCCCTTGATCACCCTGGATGGCCGCCTTAAAAATCATTCTTCGAACGCCCCACGATTCCGGTCTCTTTCACGGCGGTCGCCGTGATCCAGGATCCCAAAGCAGTCCCCTCTCGGTCAATCAATCTTCTCCTCACGCCCTTTCGCCGAGACCGGATTGGGCCGGGCCACCACCTTGCCCGGCAAGGTCACCTCATACTCACTGATGCGGGGAACCTTCCGGGGAAAATCGGTGCTGACAAATTGCGCACCACTCGCAAGTGCTTTTTGGGCACGGCCGGGATCGTTCGCTCTCGCCTCTATCGTTTCCGCATCAGCGCGGGTCCGGACCATAAATCCAGTTTTCACCAGTCTTTGAATCTCAGCAAAGCCCCCAACGGGATCATTCCGTTTCATCCAGGCAGCCGCCGGATGCGTGGGATCGACACTGACAAAGAGAAGTCGTTTCTCCAGGGAGGGGTTCCCCTTGAGATAGAGATCCCGATGCCCGCCTCCGTTGTCGAGACAGAACATGACCTTGCCGCGGACGTCGTCCAAGAGTGGCCACCCCTTTCCTGAGACAGCTTCCCGCAAGGTCACGGCATCGCCCCGGACGGAATCGGGCGTGATTAATTGGGATCGCTGAAAAACCGAAAGGATTTCCTTCTCAAGTTCCTCCATTCCGGCGCGATCAAAGGCAATCGGCTTGGGCCCAAAGGGAACCTCGGCACGGTCCTTGAGTTCCACCAGAATCATGATCGGGATATGGCGGGGATGCTTGGTCGACCAATCCTTCACCGCCCCGAGCGCGCCCTTGAAAGTGGGATGCGCCGAGCGGGCATCGATCCTGGGGACGTGGAGCACTTTGATTCCCGACTTGCGCATGGGGTCGTCGGCCGAAGCATCTGCCGAGGCATAGCGCCCGCCCTCCGGATCAGCGAAGACATCGAGTTCAAAATGCCTCAGCCCGGACTCGAGTTGCTCTCCGAGGGGCTTGCGAGTGTAGTCCCAAGCCGTGGTGGCGCGTTGACTAAAGACCCCAAGGAGCTTCATCTCATCGGCCGTGGGAGCGACGTGATAAGAGTTATGGGTGCCCATGATTTGGATCTGATTCAGCCGCAGGCCCTCGGCAGAGGCCAGGGGCATCATCAAGATCCCCGCCAAAAAAGTGAGTAACTTCATCATGATTTATTTTAAAAGGGTGAGGGCACAGGGCTCTTGGTCTGGCCGGAGTCCCTGACCCAGGCGGGATGTTTTACGCCACCCCGGATGGCTCCGACAAGCCCTACCAAGGGGCTGCTGCGGTAGTAAATTTTCAAGCCACCTCGATGAGCGCTGCCATCATACTTTTCGGGAGCCATGCCGACCCAAGCCTCGCTGTGATCGGGAATCTTGAACCACTCATCTGGCGAGTCTCGAAACCAAAAGCCATCAACCTGATCGTAGGATCGTATTCCGGGGATCTCGAGAGTTGAGCCATTCTCGGGAATGACCCGAATCTGAGAAAGCCGGCTACCGGCAAGCCCTGCGAAAGTGACCTTCCCCGCGGATGCTTTCCTTGGCGGATCTTTCGGCTTTGCCGGGATTGCTTTGGGCTTCGGAGGAACCGGTTTTTTCTTCGAGGCCCGTTGCGCAACAAACGGACGAGCCACCGGATCCGAGCTACAACTCACGAGGAAGGACCCCAGAACGAGCATCATCCAAATCGACTTCATGACTCGAAGCATCGCGAAGGCCCCTCCCTGCCGCGAGTTAAAAAAGCGTCAGGAAATGACAGGGTGACATTGACAGATCCCGATCCTTTGGTCTTCTCACGTGTAATGAATAGTGCATTGGAATGTTTCTGGGTGGCGTTGCGACTGGGCCTGACCTCATTTGGAGGTCCGGTGGCTCACATCAGCTACTTTCGCGAAGAATACGTCACGCGGCGCAATTGGATCAGCGAAGCACGCTTTGGGGAGCTGATGTCGCTGACGCAATTCATTCCCGGCCCCGGGAGCAGCCAACTTGGGGCCGCCATCGGCCATGAACGCGCCGGACTGCCCGGTGGTCTCGCGGCCTGGGTGGGCTTCACCCTGCCCTCGGCGCTGGTTCTGGTTCTGGTGGCACTGGGAATCGGCGACCTCTCGGGCGACCACGCTTCCGGCGCTCTTCGTGGACTGAAGCTCGTTGCCCTCGCGGTGGTCACCGGAGCCTTGCTGGGGATGCGCAAATCCCTCGCACCCGACCTTCGACGCCTCGCTTTGGCTCTCTTCGTCCTCGTTATCCTTTGGTTTTTCACAGCACCCTGGATGACCCTGGTGATGATTACTTTCGCCGGATTTGTGGGGGTCTTCACCCTCTCGGCGGGTGAGGAAATCGAAAAGAAAAAGACCTCCGGTCGCGGGTTTCTCGGTTGGGTTGCCCTGATCGCTTTCTTTGTCCTTCTCTTTCTTTCTCTGGGTGACCAGGGCCCACTCGCCGGGATTTACCGCGCCGGATCCCTCGTCTTCGGTGGCGGACACGTCGTCCTCCCCCTCCTCCAGGAAAGCATGGTTCCTGAATATATGGACAAAGAAATCTTCCTCGGCGGCTACGGAGCGACCCAGGGCGTTCCTGGTCCCGTCTTCACCTTTGCGGCATTTCTTGGAGCAAAGGCCAATATTTTCGGCAATCCCTGGCTGGGAGCCGGCGCCGCGCTCATCGCCGTCTTTCTCCCCGGCATGCTCCTTTTGGGCGGAACCTTGAAGATCTGGGGTCGCCTGCGCGGTAAGCGCTGGGCTCAACGGGCGGTCAACGGGGCCAATGCCGCCGTTGTCGGAGTCCTCGGAGTCGCCCTGATCCGCATGGCCACCGACGGCACGATCAGCGGGTGGGGCGATGCCCTCGGAGTCGCCGTGCTCTTCCTCATTCTCAGCCGAAAGCTCGTCCCGGTCTGGGCGCTCGTCCTGATCTCGGCCGGTGGCGGTGCTCTTCTTTTCTAGAAGGCCCCGAGATGCTTGCTTTCAGGAAACTTTCCGTTCATCGTCCCCGCCCCGCGAAAAAGTGCGGGGTTTTGCCATGGGAAAGACTCTTTATCAGAAAGTTTGGGATGCTCACACGGTGAGCGGTTTGAGCGACGGACGCACTCAGCTCTTCATCGGAACGCACCTTATTCACGAGGTCACCAGCCCTCAGGCCTTCGGGATGCTCCGGGATCTGGGCCTGCCGGTGAAATACCCTACCCGAACCTTCGCCACCATCGATCACATCGTCCCCACCGAGAACCAGGACCAGCCCGCTGATCCTCTCGCTGCCGATATGATCAATGCCATCCGCAAGAACTGTGATGACTTCGGCGTGACCTACTTCGATCTCAAGTCCGGAAAACAAGGCATCGTCCACGTGGTCGGGCCCGAGCAAGGCATCACCCAACCCGGATCGACCATCGCCTGTGGCGACTCCCACACCGCGACCCACGGAGCTTTTGGCGCGATTGCTTTCGGCATCGGCACCACCCAGGTGCGCGACGTCCTCGCCACCCAGACCATCGCGATGGAAAAGCTCAAGGTCCGCCGCATCGAGGTCAACGGCACCCTCCGCCCCGGAGTTTACGCCAAAGATCTCACCCTTCACATCATCCGCCTCCTCGGAGCCAAAGGCGGCATTGGCTACGCCTACGAGTATGCCGGAGACACCTTCGACAATTTCACCATGGAAGAACGCATGACGGTGTGCAACATGGCCATCGAGGGCGGAGCCCGTTGCGGATATGTCAATCCGGACGAAACCACTTTCGAGTTCCTCAAAGGTCGCCCCTATTCTCCATCCGGAGACAAATGGGACACCGCTGTCGAAGAATGGAAGTCCTTTGCTTCCGATACCGACGCCGAGTTCGATGACATCATCGTTATCAACGCCGAAGACGTCGAACCCACCGTGACGTGGGGAATCTCACCCGACCACGGCATCACCATCGGTGAAAACATTCCTGATCCCGCGACTGCTCCGGCTGAGGAAAAAGCCGTCATTGAGGAAGCTCTCGCTTACATGAAGCTACCGGCCGGAACGCCCATCAAAGGGATTCCCATTGATGTCGCCTTTATCGGATCCTGCACCAATGGCCGACTTTCAGACTTCCGCGAAACCGCAAAATTCCTCAAAGGCCACAAGGTCGCCGACGGGGTCAAAGCGATCGCGGTTCCCGGTTCTCAAATCACCGCCATCCAGTGCGAGCAGGAAGGGATTGATAAGATCTTCGAAGCCGCCGGATTTGAATGGCGCGCCGCCGGGTGCTCGATGTGTCTGGCGATGAACCCCGACAAACTGATCGGAGATCAAATCTGCGCGTCCTCGTCCAACCGAAACTTTAAAGGCCGCCAAGGCTCTCCAATTGGACGCACCGTCCTGATGTCTCCCGTCATGGTCGCTGCCGCCGCCGTGGAAGGCTGCATTGCCGACGCCCGTGAAACCTTCGATGTCACTTCCGACTCAGCCGTCGCTTAAACCTGAAAAGACCCCATTAAAGCCATGAAAAAAATCCTGCTACTCGCTCTCTCTTTCGTCATCCTGCCCCTCGCCGCCCAAGAAAACGGAAAAGAGCTTTCCCCTGCCGAGCAACTGCTCAAAATCATGAAATTTGAGCAAACTGTCCTGGAGGGCGGGGAAGCCGGATTCACGATGGTCGAACAAAGCCTCGCCGGCCAAGGTCTCAATAAGGAGGAAATGGCCCAAGTGAAAGACGCTTTCATGGCCTACATGGACAAAGTCGCCACCGATCCCAAGCTCAAGGCCAAAACCAAGGAGATTTACGAAGGAGCCTTCACGAATGACGAGATTCTCGAATTGATCGCCTTCTATCGGACCCCGATCGGTCAGAAATCAATGGAGGTCATGCCGACCCTGACCGGCGAGATCATGAACTTTAGCCAGCAGCTTGCTCAAAAACACGTGGGATCGTTTCAGGACGCCCTGACCAAAATCATCGAGCGCAAAACCGCCCGCGAGCAAAAGGAGGCTGAGTAAAACAAACAACACGACGGCGATCCACCAGGGGCCGACATTGAAACCGACGGCAGCAACCCGGCACACGGCGACAGTCTCAGCAACTCAATGGCCGGTTCCTATTAACATCAGCTTCATGAAAATACTCATCGCTCTTCTTCTCTCCGTTTCTCTCTTCGCACAAGGCAGGGAGAAACAAGCCATTGACATCACCACTCTCAAGCACCCGGTCAAACCCGCCCTCTGGAAGATCGAAGGCAAGGATCTGGAAAAGCCCTCCTACCTCTTCGGGACCATCCACCTCGGTGACCCCCGCGTCACGACCCTCCACCCGGATGCCGAAAAAGCCTTCATCGCCTCAGACCATTTCTATGCCGAGATCGACCTCGACCCGGCCAAACAAATGGCCCTCTCGGCCAAGCTGATGCGTCAGGATGACAAAACCCTCTCCGACTCCATCGGACCGGATCTCGCCAAAAAACTCAACAAGGCCCTCCAAGCGATCAATCCCGCTCTCAGCATCCAACCCTTTGAGCCGATGAAAACCTGGGTCATCGGAGTCACCATGCCCACCCTCGGAATGCAGCTGAGCGGAAAAAAAGCATTGGACGCCGTTCTCTACGAACGTGCTCAAAAGGAGAATAAAACAGTGGGAGCTCTCGAAACTGCCGACAGCCAATTAAAAATCTTCGACGACTTAACGGAAGCGGAGCAAGTCTCCGTCCTCGAGTCCACCCTCGAATCACTGGCCAAGGAAAAGAAGGCAGGCAAAGACTCCATGAAAGAACTCCTCAATCTCTACCTCACCGAAGATGTCCCCGAGATCGGAAAGTTCCTCACAAAAATGATGAAAGAGACCAATCCTGAAGATCAGGATCTTTCGGATCGACTCATGAAGACGCTTCTCGATGATCGAAACATCACGATGACCGAAACCATCGCCAAAGCCCTCGCCGACACGCCAGGGAAAGCTCACTTCTTCGCCGTCGGCGCCGCTCACTACACTGGCGCCACCGCTATCCAAGCCCTCCTCACCAAGAAGGGCTACACCATTTCTCCAGTCTTCAAATAACAGTTCACCACCTCTTCAGTCATGGCCATTACACCCATCACCCAAGTCTCCGGCACCGCCGTCCCCATCCCCGGGGCTGACATCGATACCGACCGCATCATCCCGGCACGCTTCATGAAGTGTGTCACCTTCGACGGACTCGGCGAATTTGCATTCTACGATGTCCGCTTCGATCCGGTCACCGGTGAAAAGACCGAGCACCCACTCAACGAAGAACGCTTCAAAGGAGCCTCCATCCTTGTGGCTGGCATCAACTTTGGGTGTGGTTCCTCTCGGGAGCACGCTCCGCAGTCCCTCACCAAATACGGTTTCACGGCCATCATCGCCGAGTCATTCGCCGAAATTTTCTACGGAAACTCCACGACGCTTGGCCTGCCATGCGTCAGCTCCACCAAGGAGAACATCGATGCGCTCAAGGCGGCCTGTTCCGCCGACCCCACCTTGGAGGTCACCATCGACCTTAACGCCATGACGGTCACAGCGGGCGACTTGTCCTTCGCGGTTGAGATGCCGGATTCCGCGCGCCACGCCCTTCTCTCCGGACGGTATGACCCGATCAAAGAGCTCATCGACAATCAGGAAAAAATTCAAGCCACCGCCGCTTTGCTCTCATACGTGAGCTAAATTCAGCCTGGCCATCTTCCCTCAAAGACGCCCCTATTTCATCCAGGCCAGGAACTCGACGTTCCCATCGGTTCCGGTAATGGGCGAAGTCATGAGCCCCGACCACTCACGACCGAGTTCTTCGGTGATGAAGGTGCGGATCTTATCGACGGCTTTTTGATGGAGTTCGGAATCTCTGACGATGCCGCCCTTCCCCACTTCCTCGCGGGAGAGTTCGAACTGTGGCTTGATCAGGGAAATCACCGAACCTCCTTCCTCAAGGATGGAGAACGCTGAAGGTAAAACCTTGGTGAGTGAGATGAAGGAAAGGTCCATTACGACGAGCATCACTCGTTCACCGATATCATCGACGGTGAGGTTTCGGGCATTGAAGCGCTCCTTTGAAACGACGCGATCATCGCTCCGAAGCTTCCATACGAGTTGATTCGTACCCACGTCAATGGCATGAACTTTCTTCGCCCCATGTTGAAGCATGCAGTCGGTGAAACCTCCGGTTGAGGCCCCGAGATCGGCACAAACCCACCCCGTGGGATCGATCTCAAATTCACGCAACGCGCCCTCGATTTTAAAGCCGCCGCGTCCGACGAATTTCGGCTTCTCCTTCACCCTCAGATCTGCGTCCCCGGCGACCTTCTGGCTCGGCTTGGAAATCCGCTCGGTTCCCGTCATGACCTCGCCCGCCATGATCAGTCGCTTGGCCTGCTCACGGGAGTCACAGAGCCCGCGTGCCACCAGAAGCGAATCAACTCGTAGTTTTGCCATTAGCTTTCGACCTCCGCGAGGTTGATGGCATTGATAAACTGTCGGAGCAAACCAAAGTCGCGACGCCGGTGTCGGAGGACAATGCGGGGTAATTCCGCGAGTTCCGGCTCGTTCCCTTCCTCTTTGAGAGCTGGGGTTTGCTTGATCTCTCCTGACTTCACCATCGCAGGGAAATTTTGATTCAGCTCCTTCACCGCGGCATCCGACAGGGAGGTCTGCAAACGGATCACAAGACGATCTCCGACATAGCGGTAGGAGTGAAAATTATTGTAGAAACCCGTAATTTCCTCGATCGCTTCATCGACGCTGTCGGTGACTTTGAAGAGATGAAAATCAGATTCCGAGATCATGCCGAGACGAAAAAGGTGTTCCTCGACAAACTGCTTCCATGCCTTCCAATAAGTCCCGCCGGGAGCATCGAGGCACACAATCGGGTAGAGCTTGGCCTTGCCGGTCTGCATGAGGGTGAGCGCTTCAAAGACTTCATCCTGGGTCCCCACTCCGCCGGGCATTCCGACTCCGGCATCGGATTCCTTCACGAAGGCCAATTTGCGGGTGAAGAAGTAATTGTAGTCGATTAACTTGGGATCACCGGCGATGAATTCATTGGCGGAGGCCTCGAATGGCAGGGTGATGTTCAATCCAAAACTGTGCTCGGCGGTCGCACCTTCATTTCCGGCCGCCATGATTCCGGGCCCGGCTCCGGTGATGGTCATGAAGCCCTTCTCCGCCATGCGACGGGAGAACTCTACTGCGGTTTGGTATTCCTTTTCCTCCGGCTTGGTCCTGGCAGAGCCAAAAAGGGCGACCTTGCGTTTCCCCCGGAACGGGTGAAACACCTCGCTCGATTTCTTCAACTCCTTCAGAGTCCGGTTTGCCATCTTGAAATCAGCATGATCAGCCGGGCCTTTGGCCATTCCAACCGCCGTGGAAATCATCTCCGCAAGCAGACAATAATCCCCCCCTCCTCCCACCGATTTCGCGAGATCAAGAATTCGTTGATCGAGTTCCTTATCACCGGTGGTATCGATAAAATTACACCTTGAATCAGGCACCATCCCGGCGGTCAAATCCCGGTACAGCGGTGGCTGTTTTGCTCTCTTGGCAGACATGGCCTTCAATCTGGACCGATTCTCACACGCTGACAAACCTCCACTCTTGAATTTCTCAAAAAACCTTAAAGAATGCCGCGTGGCCACGACCAATACAGACGACCTTCGCATCGCACGCATCGACCCTCTCATTTCTCCTGCCGTCCTTTCCTATCAACTTCCTCTGAGTGAAACGGCAGCCCAGCTGGTCTCATCGGCCCGGACCGGAGCCGAAGATATCCTCAAGGGGAAGGATGATCGCCTTCTCGTCGTCATCGGACCTTGCTCCATTCACGACCCCTCGGCAGCCATCGAATATGCCGGACGCCTTAAGGAAGCAGCCGAACTCTACTCCGATGATTTGCACATCATCATGAGGGTTTATTTCGAGAAACCCCGGACGACCGTCGGTTGGAAAGGCCTCATCAACGACCCGGATCTCAACGACTCTTTTGACATCAACAAGGGACTCCGCACCTCCCGCGAACTCCTGCTCCAGCTCGCTGAGATGGGAGTCCCTGCCGGAACTGAATTCCTCGATGCGATCTCACCTCAATACGTCGCCGACCTGATTGCCTGGGGAGCGATTGGCGCCCGGACGACCGAATCCCAGGTCCACCGCGAGCTCGCTTCCGGCCTCTCGATGCCGGTCGGCTTTAAGAATGGCACCGGCGGGTCGATTCAAATCGCCCTTGATGCCATCGGCGCGTCATCAAAGCCCCATCATTTCCTCAGCGTGACCAAGCAAGGCGTCTCCGCCATCGTCACCACAACCGGTAATGATGCCTGCCACCTCATTTTGCGCGGCGGAAAGAGCGGACCAAATTTCACGCGTGAGGAAGTTGAACCCGTGAGCGCCAAGCTTCGTGAGCTCGGCCTTCCCGAGCAACTCATGATCGATTGCTCCCACGGAAACTCGAATAAGGACTATCGCAACCAGCCCAAGGTCGCGGCAGATCTCTGCGAACAAATGGCCAATGGGGCCAAAGACATCGCCGCGGTCATGATCGAATCGAACATGGTGGAAGGAAACCAGAAAATCTCCGATGAGATGGTCTACGGGCAATCGGTCACCGATGCCTGCATCAATTGGCAAACCACCGAGGACGTCCTGAAAGCATTTGCCCGGGCCGTCCAGGATCGTCGCGCTAAAAAATGACCAAGGATGATGTGATCACTGCCCTGCTGCAGAAACTGGAAGCCAAGATCGCCGTCACGAAATCCGCGCTCGCCGAATCAAGCGAGAGTGCCAGCGGAGACGAGACGAAATCCGAGGGTAAATATGACACCCGCGCCATCGAGGCCGCTTACCTTGCCGAGGCCCAAGCGGAGCAACTGGCTCTCGCCGAGGAATCACTCGTGACCTTTAAGCGGTTTGACCCGCGTGCCTACGAGATCAGCGACGAAGTCGGACCTGGCGCCTTGGTCGAAGTCGATCAAGAGGGCGAAATCTGCTTCTACCTGCTCGCACCGACAGCGGGTGGATTAATGACTGAGTATCTGGGCTGCGATGTCACCGTGATCACGCCGGACTCCCGGCTTTACCAGGAGCTCAGCGAGAGAAAAATGGGCGACGAATTGGAGAGTCCCCCGCTCATGGTCACCGGTCTGGAGTAGCGCAGGCCGGTCGCTTGCGCTTCTTCCTACGATCTCGCCTTGATCACGCGGGCGAGGACTTCCTCATAACCCGCCATCACCCCACCGAGATCTTCACGGAAGCGGTCCTTGTCCATTTTCTCGCCGGTCGCGGCGTCCCAGAGACGACAGGTATCCGGGCTCACTTCATCAGCAAGGACGATCTTGCCATCACTCCCCTTGCCAAACTCGATCTTAAAATCAATGAGCTTCATCCCGCACTCGAGAAAGAATCCCTTCATGACCTCATTGATCACGAGTGCCTGGGTTTTCAAAAACGCACAGTCTTCCGGTGTGGCGAGCTTCATTTCCCGGGCGTAGTCATCATTAATAAGCGGATCGCCGAGAGCATCTGACTTGTAGGAAAACTCCACGACCGGGATTTCGAACTCCGTCCCGACCTCCACGCCCATGCGCTTCGAAAAACTTCCGGCGGCCAAATTGCGAACAATCACCTCGACCTGCAGGATTTCCACCCTCTTCACAAGCAGGTTCACCTCATCAAGATCAGCGACGAGATGGGTGGGAACCCCCTTCTCCTCAAGCATCTGATACATTAACAGGGTGATCGCCTTGTTGAGTTTCCCCTTATTCTCAAACTCGGCTTTTTTCTGCGCGTTAAAGGCGGTCGCCTCATCCTTGTACTCCATTCGGAGAACTTCAGGATCGTCAGTGGTGTAAAGTCGCTTGGCCTTGCCTTCGTAGATGGGCTCCATGGGCGAGGTTCATAATGCCCGACCATGCCCTTGCCAATCCCGGATTATCTTCGTTTCACTTTTCCATTGCCTCAAGAAATCCGGCCGGGCGATCTGGTTCGGTCAATGACTTCACTCAAAAGGAAAACCCGATGGCCATTCGCGATTGGCTGTTCGCAGGGAGTTTTCGTGGTTTAGGGGGAATCCCGAAACAGACATAGGCCCATAAACAGCTAAACGCCAATCGCTAAAAGCAAATAGCCGAGGCTGAATGACCAAACAGGGTAGTCTCTGCGCGGCTTGATTGCCCTGAGAAAACACGGAGCATTTTTCAACTTGGCAATCGGCCCAGCCAATCCTAGCCTCTCCAAACACCTTAGTCCCTGACTTCCCCTATCCTACAATGAGATATCCCGGCACTCGACGAAGCGTTCTTCTACTCCTTTTGCTCGCGATTCTTCCTGTAAGCGCAGCAAAGTTGACCTGGAAAGTCAAAGAATACCGCGGTGACCGGTATGTCCCGCTTTCCCAGGTGAGGGATTTTTACGGCCTCACCAGCATGACCACTTCGGGAGGTTACATCACCCTCAAGAACTCCGATATCTCCTTGAAATTTAAGGCTGGCGGCCAGGAGGTCCTGATGAACAACGTCAAGTTCATCTTCAGTCACGCGGTCGTGTCACTCGGGACCTACCACGTCTCCATCACTGATCTCAAGAAAGTCATCGATCCGGTCCTGTGTCCTTTTAAAATTAAGGGGGCCAAGGCATTCGACACCGTCATCATCGATCCCGGCCACGGGGGCAGGGACGCTGGCGCCGTCAATTCGCTGGGGACCGAGGCGGGATACAATCTCAAGGTGGGCCGCCTCCTCTACGACCATCTCAGGTCCGCCGGTTTCAAAGTCGTCATGACTCGTAAATCTGATGTCTTCCTGACCCTTCAGGAACGGGTCAAGCTGGCGAACCAATACAATAACGCCATTTTCATCAGCATCCATTTCAATTCGGCAGGATCCAGAGGGCGATCCCAAGCTCGAGGAATCGAAACCTTCACTCTCTCGCCTGTCGGAGTAGCCCACTACGGCCGCTCTATTAAGGATTCAGACAGTATCGAACGAATGGGCAACGCCCAGGACTCCGCCAACATTGCTCTCGCAACCGCCGTCCACTGGGGGAGTCTCCACCTGCTCGACAAGGCAAGACTAGAGGTTCCGGACCGTGGCATCCGCCGGGCACGTTACAGCGTTTTAACCGGAGTAAAGCATCCTGCCATCCTCTTCGAGGGCGGTTTCATGAGCCATCCGAAAGAGAAATATCTCATCCACAATCCGAAGTATCAAAGGACCCTGGCCAAGGCGATGAGCGAAGCGATTGTCTTTTACCGCAAAGCCACTCTACAAAGAGTAGGTTCGGAAAAAAGAAGGCGCTAGAGACCTTCCCCGATTCTCCCCAACGTTGGGGTTAAGGGACTGTCCGGTCCCTTTTTTGTTTCACCTCTGTCGAGGTGAGCTACCTTTTAATTTCTCATACTGATTTATGAAGTCCGCACGCACCTGTCTCGCCCTCTTCGCCTCAATCCTCCTGATCAGCGTCGGGAAAGCCTCGATTGTCATCAACGAGTTTCTTGCTGGAAACGATTCCATTGCGGTCCCAAACGTGGACCCTGGAATTTTCGAAGACTGGATCGAACTTCACAATCCCACTGGAAGTGCCGTTGATCTTGGTGGATGGAGATTGACCGATAATCCCAACGATCCAAGTGCCTGGATCTTTCCGTCCGGCACCTTGATTCCCGCCAATGGCTACATCGTCGTCTTAGCTTCCGGAGACGGCATTCCCGATGGCAACGGAAACCTCCACACCAATTTCAGTCTCTCCAAAAGCGGCGAATATCTCGGCCTTGTCCGCCCCGACGGCACGGTTGCTTCTGAATACGGCCCGGAGGGCACGCCCTTCCCTGTTCAAAGCGATGATATTTCCTACGGACAGCACCCCAACACTTCCGAAGTCGTTTTCTTCGACACCCCGACTCCCGGCGCGCAAAATGATGAAGACGGAATCGCACGGGTCGCGGCCCTGGAGGTCTCGCCCGGCAGAGGTCTCTACCAAACCGCCCAGCAAGTGGTCCTCGCAAGCGCCACTCCGGGAGCCCGCATCTATTTTACGAGCGACGGCAGCCCGCCTCTCACCGGGGCCGGCTCTCCCACCGCCACTGCCAGCCTGTATGCAGGATCAATCGCGGTTGATCGCACCACCGTGATCCGCTCGGCGGCCACCGCGACCGGACTCTCCGCCACCCTCGGACAAGCCCATACCTACCTCATTCTCGACATCGACAATGCCAATCCAAACGGCACCGACGCGAACGGATACAACACCTCCCTCCTCGAGCAAACCCGTCCGCCGGGATACGGAAATTTACCGTCGGGAGACTACAACATGGACCCCCGGGTCACAAAGTCCACCGCGGCCTCAGCGGGTCACGACGGTCTTACCATCGCCCAAGCGATGCTCCACGGGATGAAGGAAGCCCCCACCATCTCCATTTCCATGCCCGGCAGCGACTTTGTTGCGCTTTACGGCAATCCACAGTCCCAGGGACTGGAGCGGGCTTGCTCCGCCGAATTCATTCCCGGAGAGAACGACAGCCGCTCCGATTTCCAGGAAGACTGCGGACTCCGGGTGCAAGGCGGCGCCAGCCGAAACCCCTCAAGTTCTCCAAAGCACTCCCTCTCTTTTCGCTTCCGCTCGGAATATGGTTCCGGCCGGCTCCGTGAGGTTCTTTTCCCCGAAGTAGATGTTGCCAATTTCAACTCGATCGCCCTGCGGGCCGGTTACAACAACTCGTGGATTCACCGTGACGCGGGGCAACGCGGGCGTGGCTCCATGATCCGCGACCAGTGGATGCGCGAAAGCCTGCGAGACATGGGGAACGAGGATGCCGGAGCCGGCTTTCTTGCCCACGTTTTTGTAAACGGACTCTACTGGGGACTCCACAATATCGCCGAGCGACAGGATAATGTCCACTATGCCAATTACGATGGCGGCGATAGTGATCAGATCGATGCCCGGAATGGCGCAAGCTACGTTTCAGGCAATGCCACCGCATGGAATGCCATGCGATCCACCGTCGCGACACGAAACTGGGAAGATATTCAAGAGGTTGTCGATATCGATTCATACATCGACTATCAAATCATCCAGCGTTACGGAGGAAATAAAGACCTCAAGGTCGACGGCAACTGGCGAGCAGCCGGAGGCGGCCCTTTTTCCACTCCGACCGATATGAGACCCTGGAAGCTCTATTCGTGGGATGGGGAACGCGTCCTTGAGTCTCAATCTGAATCAGCCGTCCCCCGTGACCCCATGAATATCCGGGGAACTCTTGAAAGCATTCCGGAATACCGGCAAAGATATTCCGACCGCGCCTACATGCATCTCACCGGTAATGGGGCGCTGACACCCGCGAACACACGTGCACGATGGAATAAATATGCGAGCGCTGTCGACAAGGCCATCATTGCCGAGTCAGCCCGTTGGGGAGATCACCGGAAGTCCCCGCCCTATGACCGCGACGACTGGCTCGCTGAGCAAAACCGTCTCTACACTTCCTACTTCCCGGTCCGCACTGCGAACGTCATCAACAAACTCGAGACCGACAGACTTTTCCCTGAGGTCGAGACCCCAACCTTCGCGATCAATGGCCAACCCTCCGAAGGAGGATTTGTCGGCGACGGAGACACGCTCACGCTCAATGGCGACACCGGTATCATCTACTACACTCTTGATGGGAGCGACCCCCTTCTACCCGATGGCACCCCGCATCCTGACGCACTCAGCCTTGTCTCCGGAATCGCAACAGAAATCGCCTTTCCCTTCGAATCCAATAATTGGCAATACCTCAATACGGGAGTCGCACAATCATCCAGCGATCTTGTCATCGGAAACCCATCTTACGGTTCAAGTGACTGGAAACATCCCGATTTTGACGATGCCTCCTGGTTCACCGGCCAAGCTCTTATCGGCGGTCGCACGGGAACCTCTGTCGGAGATGGCATCGCGAATACCGTCATTGGCATCGGGCCTCTTAGAAACGGCTATCCCACGGTTTACTTCCGGAAAGAATTTGAAGTCACCGATGCGGATCAAGCCATCAGCGTAAACGTCTCCATCATCCGGGATGATGGCGTCATCGTTTATCTGAACGGAAAAGAAATCTATCGTGAAAACATGCCGGCCGGGACCATCACTTATAGTGATTTCGCCGAAGGCAATGCGGATGAATCTCTGATGCCGAATCACACACACCCCCTCGCGCCCGGCGATCTGGTGGAGGGCACCAACGTCATCACCATCGAGGTGCACAACGCTTCCGCGGGAAGCAGTGATCTGGGACTTGATCTCGCCCTTTCAATTTTGAAACCTGCCGGCGAAGCGATTCTAGATTTGAGTGAATCTTCTACGGTCACCGCTCGATTAAAAAGTGGGGACGATTGGTCCGCACCCACCGCTGGCACCTTTACTCTCGAGGAACCTGCCGATGCCACAAGCCTTGCCATCAGCGAAATCAATTACCATCCGCGCGAGGCCACCCTCCTTGAAAAAGAGGCAGCCGCCCCTCTTCAAATCGAAGACAGCAATCAGTTTGAATTCATCGAACTCCTCAACATCGGAGCCGCCCCTCTCAATCTTTTTGAGGTCTCCTTCTCGGATGGCATCTCACTGACTCTCGAGCTCCGCGCTCTGGCACCGGGAGAACACGGCCTCGTCGTGAAAGATCGCGACGCCTTCCTCAGTCGATATGGAAGCAACCTCGCCGAGTCGATTGTCGGAACCTATTCAGGGGGTCTCGATAACAATGGCGAAACTCTCACACTCCTCGATTCCGAAGGAACAGTCATCAAATCATTGACATACAATAACACCAGCCCTTGGCCATCCCGCCCTGATGGCGATGGCTCCTCGCTGGAGATCATCGATTTCACAGGTGATGCCAACGATCCCGACAACTGGGCTCCCAGCGTCTCCTTCCACGGCTCGCCCGGAGTCAATGGCATCCTTAAAGATCAAAGAATCGTCATCAACGAAGTGCGTTCCAGCGACGCCTCGGACGACTACATTGAAATCCATAACACGAGCGCTTCCCCCATCGATATCGGGGGATGGCTTCTTACCGATTCCAAGAAAGTCTATCGCTCATTCAAAATTCCCGCGACCACACTTGGCGGGCTGGAATATCTCACCTTCTCGGACTCCCTGTATAATCCGACGGCCCAAAACGCCATTTCCGACTACCGGGGAGCCTTGGGCAGTGGCCCGACAGCGGTGACCAGTAATGCACATGGTCTGACAACCGGTGATCTCATCACAATCGAGGGATACAATGGCTTCTCTGAGTTTAATGACAGCCATGAGGTCAGAGTCCTTGATCCTGATAACTTCACCATTGAGGCCGCCTTTCTCGATAATGCCGCCATCAAGGGTGCCTGGGCCATAGGCCGACCCTTTGGCGTTAATGGAGGAGGAAACGGTGAAAACCTGTGGCTTGTTGAGGCTGACCAAAATGGGCAGCCCTTAAACTTCGTCGACCAAGTCGATTTCGGCGCCGCCATTCCCGGAACCACTCTTGGCCGATGGCTCGATGGCATGGGATATGACACTTTGTTCTGGATGACCGAACGGACTCCTGCGGCGCCCAACAGCGGGCCCGTTCTCGGCCCGATTTACATTTCAGAAGTCCACTACGCACCAACCGGACCAAGCAGTCATGAATTCGTCGAACTCACCAACAACGGCGACGAATTGACCTCACTTGAATTCTGGAAACTCCGCGGAGGCCTCGACGTTGACCTGACCTCGGACCATTCCCTTGCACCTGGAGAGTCACTCGTCATCGTGACTTTCGATCCTGTCCTTGACACAGATCTCGCGTCTGATTTCCGGAACACCTTTAATATCGATGGCGGTGTCACCTTGATCGGGCCGGCCACTGACGGCCCACTCAATGACACCAAGGGAACAGTCCGACTTCAAAGAGGCACCAGCCTTGATGGATCCGACCAGGTGACTGTCGACGAAGTTCGTTACCTCACCACCAGCCCATGGCTGCCCGCCAATGGAGGTTCCTCCCTGAACCGAAACGGCACTTTGGAATTTGGAAACTTTGCAGCCTCTTGGAATATCTCTCTTCCCTCTCCGGGGATGGTCACAACAACCGAGGACTATGCCACTTGGGCAAACGCGAACAATGTCAATGCGGAGGAGGAAGATCCCGATGGCGATTACCTCTCAAACATCATTGAATTCGCTCTCGGCACGGATCCCAATTCACGGGATTCCCTTCCGGAATTCAAGAACGACGGAACAACCGGAACGGTAACCTTTCCCAAGAACATGAACCGCAGCGGCGTGACCCTTGAGTTCCAAACCTCCCGCAACCTGGAAGTCTGGACCACACAAAACACCGAAGTGACCGGGGTCACCGGCTCGATTCAGACCCACGAGTTCTCTTTCGATATCACCGAAAATCCCGAGATCTTTTGGCGATTCAGAGCTCTTGATTTTTAGACTTTTAAATTCAGAGCCTATGAAAAAATTCATCCTCCTCCTTCCTCTGGTAACTCTGCTTCAAGGCCAGGTTTTCGTCGATTCCGACAGCGACGGCCTCGATGATTCCTGGGAACTCACCTACTTCCCCACTCTGGAAACCACCACGGGCTCCGCTAACTCTGATGGGGATTCTTTGGACAACCTTGCCGAGCAAACTACCGGAACAAACCCCTGTCTCTTATACACATCTGACG
>CAJXVQ010000004.1 GCA_913060685.1 uncultured Verrucomicrobiales bacterium | reverse complement strand
GTCGATGAGGTTGTAAGCCGGGGAAACATCGGCAGCAGGGCCCGCGAGACCATCGACACTCAGTGCGAGCACTTCGAGTTCACTCGCACGGATTTGATCGGCATTCCTGGAGACCTCCTTCAAGGTTGATTTACAGTGTCCGCATGTCCCGGACCAGAGGATGACAAGGCGGGGCTTTCCGTTTCGGATCAGAGTTTTGAGTTGGGCGGATTGGTCTCGAAAAGTGAGAGAGGGAAAGGGCACTCTGGCGGGTAGGATGATCCTCGCGTTTCCCTCATTGCTCGAGCTCTTGGCGAGAGGATTCGCCTCAAGTTGAATCGGTTGGCGGGCCGCCACGGCAATGGCCTTTCCAGTCCCTTGTTTGAGGGAAAAGCGACCCATGCTCGTATCGATCCCCTTGAAAATTTCCTTTTTACCACCGGGCCAAATCACGGAAGCCTGGGTGAAACCTGATTTGTCTCCGAGGCCAAAGTGCAGCCATTTACTTGATTGCGAGAGGAAAAGATCACCTGCCTTCACCGAGCGAACCAGGCGCTTGCCTTTGATCGCGGGGAGGAGTTCCACGACCGCTCCAATGCCATCACGGTTGGAAGTGGCTCCTTCCAACCTGATCGCGATGGATGCCGGACTCTCGTGGCGATTGAGCATGAGACGAAGGCGAGGGGCACTGCGGTTCCGATACCAAAGATCGAGCCGACCATCATGGTCCCAATCGACCAGGGCCAGTCCTCGACCGTCTTCGATCTGATCGAGACCGGCGAGGTGTGACATTTCATGAAATTTTCCCTGTCCGCCATTGAGAAAAAAACGGTTCCGCTCGCTCCCGCTCCACGAGTGCCCGTTTCGGACGAGCTTCATCAAGCCGGACCAGCCGCGCGTGTAATCGGCGATTTTTTCGGAGGGCGACACGACCTGTCGCCAGAAGAAACTTCACAAATCATCATCGCGTGTGTTCGTCAAATATCCGTTGGCGACCACGAGATCCTGCCACCCGTCATTGTTGAGATCAGCCAAGACCGAACTCCAGGCCCAGCCGCCATTGGTGATCCCGCTTCTTAGGCTGACGTCTTCAAATGCTCCATCCTTCGCCGCAAAGAGGCTGTTTCCGCGGGCCATTCGTGTTTTGCCCTCATCAAATTTCCTTTGAAACGAGACCCGCTGGCCGGCGGACGAGAACATATTTCCGACATAAAGATCGGCGTCGCCATCCCGATTAAAGTCTCCCCAGGAAACCGACATCCCGGCGGCCATATCCTCGACTCCGCTTGCGGGTGCGATATCGACGAAACGTCCTTGGTCATTTCGATAGAGACAGTTTCGCCCGAAGTCATTGGCGACGTAAAGATCGGGGTCGCCATCGCGATCAAAGTCCTCCCAAGATGCGGCAAAACTCCAACGCGTGTTGTTCTCGTCCAAGCCAACCTGCTTCGTAACGTCGCCAAATTTGAAGTTGCCAAGGTTTGCCAGAAGAACGTTGCGCCCGCCATTTTCGGCATCGTTGAAGGGAATGGGCGAGCTTGCTTCGAAGCCTCGTTTCCCCGAGACCGAATCATCTCCCGCGCTGTAAATGCAGGTGTAAATATCAAGATCTCCATCCGAGTCGAAATCAGCCGCACTCAATGAAAAAGGGTAGGGGGCTCCGGGGAATCCGCCCTTCAACTCGAACCTGCCCTCTCCGTTATTCTCAGCAAAAGCAATCATGGCAATGGTCGCGACCACGAGATCCTGATCACCGTCATTATCGAGATCGACCAACAAGCTGCTTCGCGAATCTTCGAGCCAGGCGACGCCCCATTCCGAGGCAACCTCCTTCGCCGAGCCGTCGGCTTGCTGAAGGTAGAGTTGATTGGGCAGGCTGCCTCCGTCGCAGACGTAGAGATCTTCCAGTCCATCGCCATTGACGTCACCAACGGCAATCCCGTGATGACCCGTCATGGCGAGATCGCCGATGCGGGTGATGCGCTCGGACCAGTAGCCAATGCCCCGCATCACCTGGGCTTCAAACCGCGGGTTTGTTCCGATCGTAGTGCTCGTGGCGTCGACAAACCATGGATCATTTGAGTGGACCGTTTCGAAGTTTTCCACTTCAAGTTTTTGGAGCTTGGGGGAGAGGTCGTCATTCCATGAGCAAAGCCAGATCGCGGAATATTCAGCCCCGTCACGATCTGCCTCGACATGCAAGCGGGTGGTCAATTTTTCAACGCCGGTGACTTTGAATTTCAGTTTTCCAAGAGCTCCCAGCTTTGTCATGAGTTCTTGAGAGCTCATTGGTTTTGCCGCTCCCGGTGTTCCTGAATGAACCGTGAGGCTTTTGGAAAGGCTCTTTTGTTTGCCTGCTTTTTCGAAGGGGGTGCAAACGAAATCCTCGGCGAGGAGATCGCGTATGTCGTCCTTGTCAACGGTCTTGGTCAGACGATTAAGTTGTGCCAGAGCCGCTTCCGAGAATTGCTCTCCGGGCCAGGCGATATCCGCGTTTGGTTCGGGGAGATTTTCTTCAAGCGACATGCCGGTGAGCATCGCTTTGGTCTCTATCGCGCCCGTGAGTCGGTCAGGTCGCTGCATCTCCTTCAAGCGGAGCGGGATCAATTCATCCTTCGGCTCGGCATAAGCCGCAACCGAAAGTGCAAAGATCAGGATGGAGAATTGGTGGGTCAACCTCATTGGCTCGAAGAAGCTTCCCCCTGTTTACTCTTAGCTGAAGAGTTTCAGAACCGGCTTCTCTTTGACGAGTTCACGGGGCTGGTTGAGATGATTCATCACCATGGTCTCGGGATCAATACCGAAGGCGTGGTAAACGGTCGCGAGCAACTCACCAGGGTGGACGGGATCTTCCACGGGAGCCGAGCCGGTCTTGTCGGATTTCCCATGAACGTATCCCTGTTTGATGCCTGCTCCCGCGATCACGCTGGTGTAGCAATAGGGCCAGTGATCACGGCCATCGGCGCTGTTACCATTGCCCGAAGTGCTGACCCCTTTCTGCGGGCTGCGTCCGAATTCGCCCACCGCAACCACGAGAGTTTCGTCGAGTAATCCACGATCGTCGAGATCTGAAATGAGAGTCGCAAGACCCTTGTCGAGCATGGGGCCGCCTTGGCTTTTGATCCGTTTGGTGAGGTCCTTGTGGGTGTCCCAGGAGTGGTTGTCGGAGTTGGCGACCTTTGGCCAAATCACTTCAACGACACGAGTTCCGGCTTCCACCAGGCGTCGGGCGAGCAGGCAACTGTCGCCAAAGGTGTTCTTGCCGTAGGCCTCGCGCGTTTTGTCACTTTCCTGTTCGAGAGCGAAAGCTTCGCGGGCTCGCCCGCTCACGATGAGGTTAAGGGCACGGTCGTAGTATTCATCGAGCGAGTAGTCTTCGACCGCTTTGTCGATGGTGGGCATCTGGGCGTTGATGGCGCTGCGCAGGCTGGCGCGGCGTTTGAGTCGCAATGAAAAGACGTCGGGTCGCAACTGAAGGTCGTCGATTTTAATGCGGGCCATCTTGTCCATGTCCATGTCATCACCACCGGGGTAGAGGGTGTAGGGATCATAAGACTTGCCAAGGAATCCGGCACTTCCACCTTTGCCGACGACGTTGCTCTCCTGCAACGGGCGGGGAAGCATGACGAAGGGCAGCATGGGCTCCTCCATCGGGCGCATTTTGACGAGGTTCGAGCCGAAGTTTGGAAAATCCTTCGGGCTGGGCGGCTCGAGCTGGCCGGACGGACTCACCTTGTCGGTGGTGTAGCCGGTCATCATCTGGTAGATGGCGGCGGTGTGGTTGAAGAGGCCGTTGGGCGTGTAGCTCATCGACCGGATCATGGTGAACTTGTCGTTCATCTTGGCGAGGTTCGGCAGGACCTCGGTGAAGTTGATTCCGGGGATTTTGGTCGGGATCGACTTGAAGGAACTGCGGACATTGTCGGGCACGTTTTCCTTTGGATCCCAAAGGTCGAGATGGCTCGGGCCGCCTTGCAGATAGACCATGATGATGCTCTTGGCCTTTCCCCAACCGGGTGCGCCCGAGTTCTTTTTCTCTTCGGCGAGGGCCTTGGCCTGGAACATCGTCCCGAGCGACATGCCGAGCATGCCGGCGCCTCCGACTCTCAAGACATCACGACGGGTGGGGCCGGCGGCGGGGTCGCAGTTGTCTTTTCCTGATTGTCCTGGGATTCTAAACATGGCTTCGGTTTTTGGGGTGGGGATTAGTGATTGAAGAGGAAGGCGGGCGTGTTGATCAAAGCCCAGGCGAGATCCTGGGCGCCGGTGAGTCGGCGGTCTACGAGTTGTTTCGTACTGAGTTCGAGGTCTTTGCGGAGCAGGTCGTGTCGTGGGTCAGCCCGGGGAGAACTCTCGAGCTCGACAAGTCCTTTGCGAAGATTCGTCAGTTTGGGGTCGATGGGGAGGGGCTTTTTCGCGTTGGCCAGGCTTTGGTCGAGAGCTTTCAGGCTGGCGTCGCTATCTCGGAAATATTTTGTAATTCCCCCTGTTTGTTTGTCGTTTCGCTTCTCTTTGCCGAGAGCGAGTGACTGCTTGATGTTTTCCGGAATGCCGAAGGGAAGAGGGCCTGGCTTGGTCGTGACCGAGATCCGGAACTTTCCAAGCGTGTGAACGTTGTCGAAGGGTTGCTTGAGGGTGAAACGTAGGATGCTACCTCCAGTGTGTCCGATAGGCTGGCCGATTCCAAAGAGGGCGGTTTGATTCTTGCCGACCTGAGGAGAAATTGCCCACCCGGCGTTTGGGCCACCGGGCTTGCCATCGATGGCCTTCGCGACTTCGTAGTTCTGCTGGCTGAAGCTTGCTTTGGCGGTGCTGAACTTGACGCGTTGGAACTTTTTGGGGTCCTGTGCCGGAGCGATTTCGAGTTCGAATTCACCGAGGACAAAGTTGCCCGCTTGGCGACCCGGGCCTTTACCGGGAAGGCGGTCGTCGGCGAGCACCTCGAGTCGAATCGCAGTGATGCCACTCAAGTCCGTGGGTGCGGAAAGAAGATAGTCGGTCTGGCCATTGTTACCGGTCGCGATGACTGCTTGATCAGCTTCGACAGTTAAGAGGGCTCCGTTTGTCGACTTAAGTTCGGAAGGTTTCAGTGGGGTCCAAGGGGTGCCTCCCTTGCCGAGTTCCTGTTCCCATTTTGCAATCTTGGAGGGAAGGGATGCGTCGTAGGCTTTCTTTTCGCTTTCCAGTTGTGCGATGGTTTCGATTCGTTTTTGCGCAGCGGCATCGGCCTGGGGTTTGATCGCTTTTTCATGGGCGGCGATCTCAGCTTTGCTCGCGATGATGTCTTCTTCGCGTTTCTTCTCAGCAGCGGCGGTGGCGGGATCGCGCGCTTTGAGGTGTGCAGCAAGGGCTTTCTCGAGAGAGGCCTGGTCCTGGTCGATTCCGGCGCGGAATGCCTCAAGGCTGGCTTTGATTTCGGGTTCGGTCGCGGGGCGGTTGAGAATGCGGTAGAATAATCCCTCAACGAGCGAGCGATCATCGTTGGATTCCTTGGCTAGCTTGGAGATGGCGTTGTTGGGATCAGAGATGGCGTCGCCCACGGTCGGGCCACTCAGGAGGGCCATGATCGGCCCGAGTTGCATCTCGCTGCTGCGTTCGCATTCGCAGGAGCTTTCACGGACGGGGCGGCCGAAGTTTGCAAGGAAGCTATCGGGTAGCCTAACTCCGACGTCGGGGAGGGAGGAGGCGCGGGTCCCTTTGGGAACGCCGGGGAATTTGCTGCTGGCACCGGTGACGGCGTGGATGGAGTCGTAAAGAACCTCGGCCGGAAGGCGGCGGGCCTTGGCATGGGAGAAATTGATGGTGTCGTCCTCGTTCCACTTGTTGGTCTTGATCGAGAGTTGATAGGTGCGTGATTTGCAAATGACGCGCATGAGCTCGCGAATGTCGAAGTCACTCTCGATGAAGTATTTGGCGAGCCAATCGAGAAGCTCGGGATTGGAGGGAGGATTGCCGGCTCGGATGTCGTCGAGTGGTTCGATGATCCCGGTTCCCATCATGTATCCCCAAACGCGGTTGGCGTAGCTCGAGGCGAAGTAGCGGTTGTCGGGGGAGGTCATCCACTCGGCGAGTTTGTCGCGGCGGCTGGCGTCTTTTTTCGCGACGTGGTCGGCTTCGTAAGGGTAGCTCGGAGCCGTGATGTCGCCTGTCCGCTCGTGCTTCTGTTCGCCATCATTCTTTTGATAAATGATTTCGTAGAGTGGCTTGGCTCCTTCCACGGCGGTGCCTCCGATTTTACTTTTGCCACTCGCGGGATCTGCTTTGAGGCCGACCTGGGCGAAGAAGGCGGACATTTCGTAGTAGTTGTCCTGCGTCCACCGTTCGAAGGGGTGGTCGTGGCATTTGTTGCAATTAAAACGGGTCGCCAAGAAGAGGTGGGTGGTGTTCTCCATGGTGTCCTCCGGAGTGCGAAGGATCTTGTAGTAGGAAGCGGGAGGGTTGTCCTTGTTGGAGCCGCTTGCGGTGATGACCTTGCGGGCGAATTCATCGTAGGGCGTATTGTCGGCGACTTCCTTGCGAATCCAGCTTCGGAAAAGTTTGGCTCCCTCGGGGGCCAGAAATTTACGATTCACTTGCAGCATGTCGGACCATTTGTTGGTCCAAAATTCGATGAACTCGGGATTGCCAATGAGGGAGTCGATCAAGGCGTTGCGCTTCACCTGGGAGTGCCGGGTGTCGGCGAGAAATGACTTCACTTGCTCGACCGTCGGAGGGAGTCCGGTGACATCGAGATATATGCGGCGGACGAAGTCGGGGTCGGTGCAGACTTCGGAAGGAAGAGTCTTTATGCGTCGCCATTTTTGGGCAACGAGATTGTCGATCTCATTGAACTTCGGTGGATCGGTCCACGCGAAGCCGCTGCGATCGCCCATCGCGGTGACGGTGGTAGCGGCGTAGGCTCCTTCGTAGCGAACCAGGATGGGGGCTTCGCCACGGCGGACCACTTTGATGAGCGCGGGATACCCCTTCACTGTTTTGGCAACTTCGCCGTTTCCGCTGGTGACGACAGCTTCGGAGGTGACATCGCGTGTTTCTCCACTTGGATAGGTGGCAATGACCCGCATTTGTTGCATTGAGCCGATTTTCTGAACGACAGGGTTGATCGGGTAGACCTCGATTTTGGCAACCTTGGTCTGCTTTTTCTCCAGCCTCGCTCCGTTGGCAATCCAGGCGCGCACGATCTCGTAATAGTCGTCGCCAGGCTTGGTGAGTTGACCTCCTTCATGGGCCACGGCGGAGGTGGCTTTGAGGAGCATCAGGCTGTCATCGGGGGAGGCGAGGTTGACCCGACGTGAGCCAATGTCATCGGTGAACGCGCGGACGTCGTAAAGAGGATCGTAGCCACGGAGGGAAAGCTTGAAGCCGTTTTTGCCGTCCTTGGAACCGTGACATGTTCCGGTATTGCAACCCATGCGGGCTACGACCGGGTTGACGTCCTTGGTCCATGCCGGAATGAATTCTTTCTGCATGCCCGAAACCTCCACCGCGATTGCGGCGCTCTTTCCGTTGATTGCGAATTTGATGCGGGAGTTGCCATCGGAGACTCCGCGAACCACGCCGGTGTTTGTGATGGTGACGTGGTCACCTTCGACGCTGTTTTGAGCAATGCGGGTGACGTCGATGATGTCTCCGGAATCGAGTTCGGCGGAGACGATGACCTGGGCATAGCGATACGGGGTGTCGATCTTGATCGGGCCTTTGATGCCTTCCTGCCGGACGTCCAGGCTGACGATGGTCCGACCCTCCGGGATTTGCTCGGGATCGAGAGGTAAACGTTTATCGAGATTGGCGGGGCCATCGTTTTGTTCTCGAGCGGCTTCGGAATCGGGCGTGATTTCGACGGGAAGAAACGAAGTCACGAGCTGTCCGTTCGAGGCATCGAGAATACGAACCTTTCCGTCCGCTCCGGAGGCCGCTAATCGTGAACCGTCGGGGTTGAAGGAGACCGCGAAAATTCCGCACTCCGCGACCGGGAAGGTGGCGAGAGTTTTGACGCTTTCGTCGAAGTATTTCTGGAGCTTCTTGCGCATGTCGTCGTTGCGCTCGTGAGTGGGCTTCTTGATGATTTCGGCAATTTCCTTGGTGATCTTGGCATCGGGATCCACCTCGTAGATGTGGATCGCGCCCTTGCCATTCAAGCTGCTGCCGGCGGCGATGCGGCGGGCGTCCTTTGAGATGTCGACGGCAAAGATCCGTCCTTCCATGGGCGGGAATTCCAGGAGGAGGTTGGCATCGTCACCGATCTTGCGGGGAGTGTTGCGAAAGATGCGGTAGAGCTTGGGGATTCCGTCGGAGCCGCCGACCAGGATTTCGTCGCGGGTCGGGTGCGTGACCACGGCCGCCATTCCTCCTTTGAGGGCATTGGGGGTGATCGAGGTGATGTTGTCGATGAGGCGCTGGGTCGCGAACTCGGTCAGCTTTGCGGTCATGTCGCGGCTCACCGAGACGACGTGATCTCCCTTCGGGTTGAAGGCGGTGTCGAAGACCCAGTCGCTATGCCCTCCCTGGAAGAGAACCTGCTTACCGGATTTGGCATCGATGGCGCGGACGGTGTTGTCGGAGCAGCCGAACGAAATTTTGGTGCCATCGGGGGACCAGGCGGCGCCGTAGATGGTATCGAAGGTGACGGGGGCGGAGAGGATGAGCTCCTTTTTCGCGACATCCCAGACTTGCACCTCACCCATGCGGCCGGGGAGGCCACCGGTGACCGCGAGCTTGGTGCCATCGGGCGAAAAACGAACTGACTCGATTCTTTCGGAAAGTCCCACCAGGCGGGCGACCGGACCGGAGCCGTCGGCCTTTTGGAGAAGGACTTCATGGAAGCCTGAAATGGCGAGCAAGGTTCCGTCCGGTGAGTAGTCGAGCGAAGTGATGACGGGAGGCTTGGTATAGACCGGAGGATGATCCTGATCGTAACGTTGGCGGGCGTTTTCCGGAGTGTCATCGTTTGCTCCTTCGGTGATCCAACGGCGAATCAGGACGATTTCGGTTTCGTGAAGAGGGTCCTTCTTTTTGGGCATTTCCGCCTTACCGTCGGAATCGGGCGTGATTTCCTCGATGAGATAGCTTTCATCAGGCTTTCCCGGAACAATTGCGACCGCATCTTCACCGCCAGCGAGGAGGCGTTTGAAATCGGTCATGATGTAGTCGCCATTGTCCTTGGAGGGTTGATGACAACCGACACAGTTCGCCTGAAAGATGGGGCGGATGTCCTGGTAGTAGCTGATCGGCTTGTTGGTTTCCTCCGCAGCAAGAATGGGCTGGAAGAACGCGGCAAGGAAGGAAAGGGGGACAATGAGTCGGTGAAGCATGGAGTCGGGTCGGGCTTGAAGAAAAATAAAGGCGGGATTCGAAAGGAAATCCGCTTACCAGAGTGATTCTTACGGAGCATGACGCCCAGCTTTTATCATCTTCTCCCTACGAAATAGGGGAAATCGAGCCTCTCGATTCACATCCTTTTAAGGAATTGGCGATATCTTTGTAAGGGTTCGAAAAATATGAGATTCGAGGTGGGCAACGGTGCTTTGCTCCTCTTAGGCTCCTGCATTCATGAAAATCCCGGTGTTTCCTGCCCTGGCCTTACTTTGGTTGATTCCTTCCTCTAGCCCTATTTTTGCTCAAAACGTCGCAAAAGGTGACCAGCACCCTTACGCGAACACCAAAGGAGGGCGTGACAATTGGAAGCATTCCAATGCCAAGGTGAACGAGGCGCGACTCTATGATTTTTACCAACGTCAGGCGGATTACTACATGGCGAATCCTGATAAGATTCCCGCAGTGATCCCGGCACATCCGGGGCTCGATGGCGGGAAGCACGGGCATTGGGGGAAGCATAATCAGAACAATCATTCGGATACCCGGTGGAATGATGCCGAGATGGGCGAGGTCGTGACGCAGGTGTTCCGAGGGAAGGACTTGGTGGTCCTGAAAGGGATCTGCGTGAGGCTGGGTGAGCAGCGTGGGATGTCGACGTGTTTTGACCCGATGACCTTGAACTACCGTGCGGTTTGGACGAAGGGCTTTGTGAAGTTCGAAGGATTTCGGTGGGGAACTTCGCGGAATGCCCATCTTGATGGCGAGCCGCTGGTGATTCAATCGAAGGCGGAGAAAGTGAAGGATTCGGAATACCTCGGTTATCGGCGCTACGGAAAGCGGGTGGTTTTCCAATACATCGCGAATCGCACTCTGATTGATGATGAGCCGTGGGCCAATGGAGGGGCTTTCTACCGGCGGCTTAATTTTAAAAACGATGCGGAGGAGCTAATGCTTCCGATGCTTGGTGGGGAGGGGCTTCAGTGTGAGGTGATTTATTCCAATCAAGTGAACGCAGCCGGGCTTGATCTGAAAAGCGGGAATCTTGTGCTTTCTGGAATTAGGAAGGGAGCTCGTGTCGTGGTGAGGCTTTCGAAGAAGGGGGTGATATCCGACAATAAGAAGGCCTTGGCGCATCTTGGGATGGAGCGGAAGTACGAGAAACGTTGGAATCAGACTCTACATGTGCCCGGGGCATTGGGAGAGGCTCCAAAGAATTCGGCCTATGCGGTCGATACGATTACGGTGCCTCACGGCAATCCCTGGAAAGTGGTCATGCAGCTGAGCGGCATCGGGTTTTTGAAAAATGGTGATGCCTTGGTTTCCACGCTCGTGGGAGATGTCTGGAAAGTGTCAGGCCTCAATGACGATCTGAAGAATGTCACCTGGTCACGATTCGCGACGGGCTTTAATCAGCCGATCGGGATTCATATTGATGACGATGGCATCTTTGTTTTGGACCGTGGGCAAATTTACCGTCTTCACGATGAGAACGGGGATGATGAGGTGGACTTCTATGAAAACTATGCGCACGACTTCGGCGGATATGATCGGAGCCACACTCATACCTTTGGCTTGCACCGGACGGAAGATGGAGCCTTTCATTTTACCCAAAGAGAGAGCGTTCTGCGCACGGATCCCGATCGTAAGACGAGTTTGCAGGCCGGTGGAGTAAGAAACTGTATGGGCATTGGCGGGTCGAAGGATTACTTCTGGGTTGCGCCTCAAGAAGGAACGTGGACTCCGGCCTCGTCGATTATTGAGGTTCACAAAGGAGAGTTTTACGGACTTCCCTCAGCGGCGGTGAGAGGAGGGGCGATTGCTCCGGCGCTTTGCTACATTCCGCGGGGAGTTGATAATTCCGTGGGTGGCATGGTCGAAGTGACGAGCGGACAATGGGGGCCTTTTCAAGGAAACCATGTTGGGATTAGCTACGGTTCAAGTACCCATTATCTCATCCTTCGGGATGATACCTCAACCCGCCCACAGGGAGCGGTGGTGCCTTTGGCCGGTGAGTTTCTCTCCGGATCCATGCGGGGTGCGTTTCATCCGAAGGGCGGACAACTCTATGTCGTGGGGCTTGATGGCTGGGGAGACTACTCCATTGAGGACGGCTGTTTCCATCGGGTGAGATACACGGGTGGACAGGTCTATCAGCCCAAGGGATTTCGCGTTCATCAGAATGGGATCCGAATTGATTTTACGACAAAGTTGGAGAAGGCGTCAGTTGAGAACGTGAAAAACTATTTCGCCCAAGCCTGGAACTACGAATATGCCAAGCGTTATGGTTCGCCTGAATTTTCGATCAATGATCCCGAGTCTCTCGGGCATGATCGCGTGCTTGTGAAATCCGTGAAACTGCTTGGCGAAGGTGATGCGATTTTCGTGGAGATGCCCAAGATGCCGCCTGTGATGCAACTCCATTTGCGGATGCATCTCAAAGGGACGGATGGTTACGATTTTAAGACCGACCTCTTTGCCTCGCCCATGTTTCCGGGTCCACCCTTTGTTGCGGACGGACTTGTGGAGATGAGTGACGAAAAACCGAAAGGCGTGAAGCTTCGTGTTGCGGGCCGGAAGGACGCCGCTCAAGGAAATGGACAGAGTGGCGAAGTGGTCGAAGGGGCACGGGAGCTTCTGGTTGAGGCCATCGGAGGTCTGCAATACGCACAGACCGAACTGACGGCGAAGCCCGGCGAAGCTCTTTCATGGAAGCTCCGCAATACGGACGTCATGCCGCACAATTTGGTGCTCGTGAAACCCGGAAAAGCCCAGGTGGTCGGAGAAGCGTCCTTTAAGATGCTCAATGATCCCAAGGCGGGCGAGAAGAGCTACGTTCCCGACCTTCCTGAAATCGTGGCTTTTATTCCGGTCATTAATCCCGCGACGGAACACGTGCTCCATTTTCGTGCCCCCAGCGAACCCGGTGACTATCCCTACATTTGTACTTTCCCGGGGCACTGGCAGGCAATGCGCGGGATCCTGCGGGTGAAATGATTTCATTTGTAAATCACTTTTCTCGTCTTCTTTTGTCGCAATAGAAGCGATTACAGATCCCCGGGGGCTGGTTGACAGGAGTGAAGAATGATGGATCTTCACACAAATTCCTTAGCCTAATCGCTCTACAGGGAGAAACGCCTTTATCGTATGAAAAAACCTCGCACTCTTATTTTCACCCTTCTGGCTTCGCTTTCGTTGTCCGGATTGCCTGTCTCAGCTCAAGCAAAAGAGGCTCCTGTCAAGGCGGCCGAAGCCGGAATGGCTCCAAATGTGAAGGGGTTTAAGGATCTGCAAAAACTGAATCGCCAGATTGTCGCTTTGTCGAAGCGGGCCCAGCCGGCAACGGTGTGCTTGGTGGCCAAAAACGGGCGGGGTTCCGGCAGTGGTGTGGTGGTGAGTGAGGACGGATTGATTCTGACCGCAGCGCATGTGACATCGAGTATGACAGACGGTGTTGTGGTCATATTTCCGGACGGAACCCGGAAGACGGGAGAGATTTTAGGCGCCGACTATGATCGGGACGCGGCGATGGTGAAGATCAGTGAGCCCGGGAAATATCCCTTCGTGGAGCTTGGCCAGAGTAAGAGGTTGAAGCAAAACCAATGGACGGTGGCACTGGGTCACGCCGGTGGATTCGATCCGATGCGGAAGCCGCCGGTCAGGCTGGGGCGGGTTCATGCCAGTCGAAATTTTGTGGTGACTGACACTGCGGTGGTCGGGGGTGACTCGGGCGGGCCGCTTTTTGATGTCCAGGGCCGGGTCATTGGAATTCATTCAAATATCGGCAGGGAATTGAGTCAGAATCGTCATGTTCCCATCGATGTTTTCCTTGATCAGTGGGAGAAGCTAAAAAGTGGAGAGACTTCCGGGGCTCGTTTCAATAGTAAGCGGAAGGTAGAGCCGTCACCGGATCAGCCGATGCTTGGGGTTCAGTTGGCCGAGACTGAAGGAGGCGTATTGGTGGACGGTGTCGTAGCCAGTTCGCCGGCCGAAAAGGCAGGGCTGCAGAAGGGAGATCTCATTCGGAAGATCAATGGTAAGGAGGTCAAATCAGTCGAGCAAATGATCAAGTTGGTCAAGGCGAAGAAAGCCGGCGATGAGGTCAAAGTTGATTACCAGCGGGATGGTGAAGAAAGCACGGCGAAGGTGAAACTCGTTCGTTATCGGGATTTCATGAAGGGGTCGGAATCTCCTGCTGAAAAGGCTGAGCCAAAGAAGGAAAAACCTGAGCAGAAGAAAGAGAAGCCCAAGGAAAAGGAGGAGAAGCCCACTCTCGAACAGCTTCTCAAGGATGCCGCTCAAAATGGGGGACGGCTTGAAATGACCCCAGAGTTGGTCGAAGAGTTGGGTGGCATGGAAAAGTTGATGGAAGAACTGCAGAAGCGTGGAGGGATGGAAGGAATGTTTTCTGGCGGTCCGGATCCGTTCTTCGCTTCTTCGCTCAAAGCATTGAAGCCGGTCATGACCAAGAATCCGGGTGTGACGGCTTTGATCATGGTCGATGGCAAGCCGGCGGCTTTGGGCACGGTGATCTCAGCGAACGGGCGTATTCTCACCAAGAATACCGAAACTGCCGGGGAAAAGATAGAAGTGAAACTGGGCGAGGAGACTTATTTGGCAAAGGTAATCAAGCGCTTTCCCCAACGTGATTTGGCTCTTCTGAAAATCGACGCCGAGAAACTCCGTCCGGTTCGGTTTCAGCCGAAAGAGCCTGAATTGGGCTCGATTTTGACAGCCAGTGGTCTGGAAAATGAGCCGCTTGGGATTGGCCTTCTTAGCGTGTCCGGGAGGGCGATGGCGAAAGTTGGCTTCATCGGGATTCAGGCGGGTGAGGCTGAAGGTGGCGTCTTGATCGTCAGGATCGTTCCTGGCGGAGCTGCGGCGGAGGGAGGGTTACGTGATGGCGATGTCATCACTCGATTTGATGGCAAGGAGGTTGAGGACCCGATTGCCTTCGGGACTCTCATCCGTGGTCGTGCGGCTGGTGCCAAATTGGAGGTGGGGTATTTACGTGAGGGGAAATCATCGAAAGCAACGGTGACTTTGAAGGAGCGTGCGATGCGTGACACTGTTCAAAATGATCCTCGAATGAAGCTCTCTCTCGGACCATTGTCAGAGGTGACCGGCGGCTACCCGGATGTCATTCAGCATGACATCCCGCTTCTTCCCGAGATGTGCGGTGGTCCGCTTTTTGATCTCAATGGAAGATGTGTCGGGATCAATGTCTCGCGCTCGGGTCGAATTAAGACTTACGCAATTCCGGCGGATGAGGTCATGGAGATGTTGAAGATCAAGGGTGCGCCCGAACTCCAGAAAAAGATGGCGGAGAAGAAGGGTAAGAGCAGTGGAAATCTGGAGGCGATCAAGGCGATCCGAGCGAGCCTGAAACAGATTGAGAAGCGTCTCGATAAGCTTGAGAAAGCGGAGCGCTAATTTTTGGGGCTCTCAGAGATGAGGGTCGGGATGGTGGCCTGTGATTTGGATTCCAACTGATCCACCATCCATGAAAATGTGCCTTTTAACTGATTGGAGGGATTCTCGCAATGAAGTGATTTTGGGCGATACCCCCTCCCGATCATGAGGCCTTTTTAGATTTCTATTTTCTCTTTTTGGGTGCCGGATAGAGCGGGGCTTGGTGGGATTGAGCCCATATTTTCCAGAGAGTTTTGAGTTCGGCAACCTTGGGAGATTTTTTCCCGGCGAGTTCGTTTTATTCGGTTCGGTTTTTGGCGAGATTCGCGAAGGCGACGATGATGTTCGGCTTGGTGTTTACGAAAAGTGGCAGGGAAAGAAAGACAAGCGCGGTGACGAATCACGCGGTCATACGGAAGCGGGAGAATTGTTTGCATGATGCGGGAGTGCTATGAGTTTTCCGGGTGGGGGAGTCTTGATTTCGTCCTGAAAATCCTCGCCTAGGTGCTGCTCGATATGGTTTGATCCGGCATGAAATCGTTGAGTTGGGTGGTCGTGTTGGGATGTGTGGCCGCTTTTATTTCCTGTCAATCGTCGATCCGTGAAGTGGCCACTCCGGCCCCGACCGAAGCCAATGCCCGTGTGAGTGGAAAGCCGTTGCCTGTATTGAAGCGTGGCTATGGAGTCTACATGACGCATTGCTCCGAATGTCATGAACATCGCTTGCCGGATACGGTGACGTTTTCGGAATGGCAAGGTCACATCGATACCATGGCCGATCTGGCGGGTCTGTCGAAGGAGGAGGAAGAGGACTTGCAGCATTATCTGGGCGAGCTTTCCGATCGATAGCGCTTCGGGAAGAGGCCTTTTCAGCCTGTGCTAAAATTTCCTTTGACACGCTAATTTCCGAGGCGTTGTTGGCGTGTCATGAAATACCCTTTGAAGAAAACCATTTGGACGGCAGCCTGCTTGTCGCTTAGTTCCCTCGCTGCTTTCGCGGAAAAAAACTCAGTTGCCGAATTCACCCCCGAGGAGAAAGACACGCTCGGATGGCGCGTGGTTGACGACGGGGTCATGGGGGGACTCTCCAAGGGAAAGATTCAGATTTCGAAAGACGGGGTCTTGAATTTTAACGGGAAGCTCTCACTTGAAAACAACGGGGGATTTTCCTCCCTGCGGAGTGGGGATCTCAAATTGGATCTCAGTGGTGCCGAGGGTTTGGTGGCCAGAGTAAAGGGCGACGGTCGCACCTATCAAATGCGATTCAGCACCGATGCCCGTTTTCGTGGGATGGAGATTTCCTTCAAATCAGATTTCAAAACCAAGCAGGACGAGTGGATCGAGATCAAAGTGCCTTTTAATGAGTTCTCGGGGAGTTTCCGCGGGATGAGCTTGAAGAAAGAGACGTTCAACCCCGGGAAGATCCGGAGGATTGGGCTTCTCCTTGGCGATAAGAAGGCGGGGCCTTTCGAATTGCAGGTCGATTGGATTCGCACCTACGGAGCCAAGTCCGGGTCCAAAGACATTGTTTCAGTGGCTCTTGCTGACGGACGATTTGGCACGCTCGCTACGGCATTGACCGAGGCGAAGCTCGTTGAGACTTTGCAGGGCAAAGGTCCATTTACGGTTTTCGCACCGACTGATAAAGCATTTTCCAAGCTTCCCAAGGAAACGGTCGCTACTCTTTTGAAGCCGGAAAACCGGGAGAAACTTCAGGCTGTTTTAACTTACCATGTGTTGTCCGGATCAGTGAATCTGGCCGGAGCTCTTTCTGCAAAACAGGCGAAGACCGTTCAGGGATCGGAAGTCAAAATTGGCTTTAGTGATGGGAAGGTCCGTGTCAATGATGCTGCGATTCTTGATGCTGACATCCAGTGCTCAAACGGAGTCATCCATGTTATTGACTCGGTGATTCTCCCGCCCAAGCCCGCAAATGATATTGCGAGCGTTGCGAAGAGAGCTGGGAGTTTCAAGACCCTGCTTGCAGCCGCCGAGGCCGCTGGCTTGGGCGACGCTCTTTCAGGAGATCAGCCGGTCACTGTTTTCGCTCCGACTGACGAGGCTTTCGCGGCGTTGCCAAAGGGAACTGTTGAATCTCTTCTGAAGCCGGAAAACCGGGATAAGCTGATCGCTATCCTGAGTCTTCATGCCGTGTCTGGGAAAATCTCTGCTGGTGATGCCTTGAATGCCAAAAAGGCCAGGTCTCTTAGCGGGGGAACTCTGGAGTTTGGAATTGTTGATGGAGTTTTTAAAGTGAATGGGGCGACCATCGTGAAGACTGATATTGTTTGCGACAATGGAGTCATCCATGTCATCGACGCTGTGCTTCTGCCCAAGACCGAAAGTGACGCCAAGAAAACGGTAGCGGCTCCCAAAAAGTCACCCCTTGAGCTCATCGAGGATGCGATCGACAAGGGCGTCCCCGTCTTCAACGAGGGAGATCCTGGTAAGTGCGCCATGATTTATCGCGACTGCATGGTGGCAATTTCCAAAGACTCGACAGTTAACCCGAAGGTTGGCAAGGCTGTTCGTGAGTTGGTCGAGCGGACGGAAAAAATTAAGGACGACGCCGAGCGTGCGTGGCTTCTCCGGAGCGGACTTGACCAAGTCTATTCGGCTCTCTCAGGAAGCTGAATTTTAAGATTCTTCTTGAGACGGTCGGGACCCGAGGGTCTCGACCGTTTTTTTGTTGTGATTCCGAGGTATTAGGCGGGCTTATTACTCAGGAGTTCGGCTGATATTTGCTGATGGACAAGACTTCTGAAACCCCGAATGATCCCTGCTAGTCTCCCACCGAGGAGGCTTTGCAAAACTCAAAAAAACAAGATATGTCAGAAGAAGGAAAATGCCCTGTCATGCACGGAGCGAAGTCGGGACAGACCTGGAAAGGGTTGTCGAACCGCGAATGGTGGCCCAATCAGCTGAACTTGAAACTGCTTCATCAGCACTCGGAAGCTTCCAACCCGATGGATGGTGATTTCGACTATGCCGAAGAGTTTCAAAAACTTGATTTTGCAGCCTTGAAGCAGGACATCGCCGGGGTGATGACTGACTCGCAGGATTGGTGGCCGGCCGACTACGGTCATTACGGTCCGCTTTTCGTCCGGATGGCCTGGCACAGCGCCGGGACCTACCGGACGGGCGATGGTCGGGGAGGGGCGACCTCGGGAACCTTGCGTTTTGCTCCGCTCAACAGTTGGCCCGATAATGCGAATCTCGACAAGGCGCGTCGGCTTCTTTGGCCAATCAAGCAAAAGTATGGGCGCCAGATTTCGTGGGCGGATTTGATGGTTCTGACCGGCAATGTTGCCCTCGAAACAATGGGCTTCAAAACCTTCGGTTTTGCAGGAGGGAGGGTCGATATCTGGGAACCGGAAGAGGACATTTATTGGGGCCCGGAAAGCGACTGGCTGGGGGATGAGCGTTACACGGGAAACCGTGAACTTGAGACGCCTCTGGCGGCCGTGCAGATGGGATTAATTTATGTCAATCCGGAAGGGCCGAATGGAAATCCTGATCCGATCGCTTCGGCGCGCGATATTCGTGAGACCTTCGGACGCATGGCCATGAATGATGAAGAGACCGTTGCTTTGATTGCCGGTGGCCACACCTTCGGAAAAGTGCACGGAGCTGGTCCTGCGGAGAATGTCGGTCCTGAGCCGGATGGTGCCCCATTGGAAGAGCAGGGACTTGGGTGGAAGAACGAATTTGGAAGCGGAAAGGGTGTCGACACCATTTCCAGTGGTCTCGAAGGGGCATGGACCAGCGAGCCTGCCAAGTGGGACAACGAGTATCTCGATAACCTCTTTAATTATGAGTGGGAGCAAACCAAAAGCCCTGCTGGCGCGACCCAGTGGATTCCAAAGGACGGCGCAGCTGCCGGCACGGTTCCTGATGCCCATGACCCGGATCGAAGACACGCTCCGATCATGTTAACTTCCGATATTGCGCTGCGCGAGGACCCGATCTACGGCCCGATTTCCAGGCGATTTCAAGAGAACCCGGATCAGTTTGCCGAGGTCTTTGCAAGGGCTTGGTTTAAGCTGACCCACCGGGACATGGGGCCCTACGAGTGCGGCTTGGGACCGGAGGTTCCAGCGGAGCCCGAACTGTGGCAGGACCCGCTGCCTGCGGTTGATCATGACTTGGTCGATGACGCGGATGTCGCTAGCCTCAAGGGCAAGATTCTTGCTTCGGGACTGACTGTTTCCCAACTTGTTTCGACAGCTTGGGCGTCGGCTTCAACCTATCGCGGCACCGACCGTCGGGGTGGCGCAAATGGGGCCCGGATCCGACTTGCTCCGCAGAAGTTTTGGGGAGTGAACCAGCCGAATCAACTGAGTGAGGTTCTTGGGAAGCTCGAGTCGATTCAAGCCGGGTTCAATGGTGCGCAATCTGGAAATAAGAGGGTTTCTCTTTCCGACCTTATCGTGCTTGGTGGTTCGGCAGGGATTGAGGAAGCCGCCCGGCGCGCCGGGAGGAATGTCACGGTTCCGTTTTGGGCGGGCCGTACGGATGCCTCACAGGAGCAGACCGACGTTGAGTCGTTCTCGGTTCTGGAGCCAACGGTGGAAGGCTTTCGCAATTATGTCGGCAAGAAGTATGGCTGGACTCCTGAGGCGATGTTGATTGATCGTGCTCATCTCCTGACTCTTTCCGCTCCCGAGATGACCGTGTTGATTGGCGGGCTCCGCGTTTTGAATACCAATGTCGGACAAACGGATACGGGCGTATTGACCGAGCAACCGGAGACGTTGACCAATGATTTTTTCGTCAACCTTCTCGACATGGGAACGAAGTGGGAAAAGGTCGAGGGTTCGGATCATCTCTTCGACGGACTTGACTATGAGACGGGTGAAAAGAAGTGGAGCGCAAGCTCGGTGGATTTGGTTCTCGGATCCGATTCGCAAGTACGGGGGATTTCCGAAGTCTACGGGTGCTCCGATTCCCAGGAGAAATTCGAAGATGATTTTGTCGCGGCGTGGACCAAAGTGATGAATCTGGACCGATTTGATCTGAGGTAAGCCCTGGAGCATAAATTGATGATCCTTCCTGGCTCCACAGGCCGGGAAGGAATCCCATCCGTCTCATTTTCGGATGACGGTGGTGATAGGGACTGATTGAATCGAACTTTCGTATCCAGATGCCGTGAAACCTGTGTGCTGTCTCGTGTCATTGTCTTTTTATGGACGACCTTCCATGGATCGATGCTCGCTTTTCACGGATAATAATCCGGCTCTCGACTCGCGTTTTATTTGATGTTAACCATCTTCCATGAAGCGACATTTGCGCCTTGCGGCTCTCCTTTTGGGTGGGGTTTGGGGCCTGACCTCCTGTGCGGGAAAAAGTGAGTTTTCCCGGGCAGACTTAAACCACGATAATAGGGTCACCACCGAGGAAATTGAAGACCGCCTCGTGGAGGCGATTTTTGAGAAAGAGGATCATAACAATGACGGTCGAGTCACTGCTGCCGAGTGGGTGCAAGTGAATCCCAATAGTTCGACAGATCTCTATGCGGTAAGAGACACCAACGGGGACAAGATCATCGATCTTAAGGAGTTTCAAGATTACGCTGACTCATCAGGTATGTTTGACAGGGCTTTGGCTCAATTGGATCCCAATAATGATGGTTTTGTGTCTGCTGTTGAAGCCAAGAAAATTCTGGCCGCGTCTGGCAATTGAGAGAATTATCCCGATAAACTTATGAAATTTTTTCGAACCCCTTTCGCTGCAATTGCATTGATCGGCACTCTGCTATTGAACTCATGTTCATCCGACCCAAACATCAGGTCCGCCCATCAACGGGGAGCGGTTGTAGGAGGAGGATTGGGTGCGATCATTGGAAATAATGTCTCGGGAATAGGGCAGGGGGAGGCCATGATTGCCGGTGCCATTCTGGGTGCCATCATGTCGGGGAATAAAATGAAACAGGGGGTTCCAATCATTCGGACCAAGGATCCCAGCCGGACTTATCGATAGGCGGGTGGATTTTTTCGGGGAACGGTCATGAAAGGGAAGGAGCTTTTCCGGGTCCGGGAGGGGGCAGGGAATGATCGTTTCCGGGGTAAGTTCAATGATGCTTGTGACTTGAAACTCTTTGCCGAAAACCATTCCTTCCTGGTCGCAATCTTGCAATAAACCTGTGATGGACTCTCTGATTTACGAATTCGCGCAATCTGTTGTTCTGATGGCCACCCACCTGTTGATCGTGGTTGGCTTGTCGGTGAGAGTGGTCATGCGACGGCCGGCAACCGGAGTGGCGCTGGCTTGGTTGTCCATTATTGCCGGGATTCCTTTTGGGGGTGCCCTTGCCTATGCCTTGGTTGGCGAAAAGAGAATCGGTCGCGTGCGGACCGAGCGAATTGTAAGATTGCGTGCCACCGCGGGGCAGGTTGTCGAGGCGTTGGTCGCCAAGGATCTTACTGAAGTGGATTGGGGACGACATCCTCCGGAAGCCCGTGAAATGGATCGGCTTGGGACCAAGCTCGTTGGTCTCCCTACTTTGAGTGGCAGCGACGGAGCTTTGTTCTCGGAGACGGATGAGATCCTGAAGGCCATTGCCAGTGATGTGAATGGCGCACGTCGGAGCGTGTTGATGGAATTTTATATCTGGAATGCCGGTGGACTGGCTGACGAGGTTCTGGAGTCGGTGATCCGGGCTGCTAAACGGGGGGTGAAGTGTTGGATTTTGATTGACGCCTTGGGTGCCGCTCCCTGGTGGAAGAGCGAGCAACCCCAACGACTGCGGGATGTGGGGGTGAATGTGTGCCCGGCATTGCCGGTGGGATTCGTGCGGATGATTGTGGGGCGCAATGATGTCAGGGTGCACCGCAAGATCGTGGTGATCGATGGTGAGGTCGCCTGGACTGGAAGTATGAACATGGTGGATCCCAAGTTTTTCAAACAGGATGCCAATGTGGGTGAGTGGGTGGATGCGATGGTTCGGGTTGAGGGGTCGATGGTGAGTGCGCTTGCCCTGACCATGATTGGTGACTGGGTGCTTGAGACAGGAGAAACTGTGATTGGAATCGCGCAGGAAGCCGGAGTGGGGTTGACGGATGCCAAGGGGGAGGGTGATGTGCAGATTGTGCCCTCCGGGCCGGGTCAAACTGAAGACGGTCTCTTGCAGATGTTGCTGGCGACGGTGAATTCCGCCCGGGAGGAATTAGTCCTAACGACGCCGTACTTCGTGCCGGATGATTCCCTTCTTCGGGCGATGCGTGGGGCCGCCGCGCGCGGGGTGAAGGTTTCGATGATTGTCCCGGAAAAGGTGGACTCGATGCTCACCCGTTATGCAAGCCGGTCATTCTATGACGAATTAATGGATTGCGGGGTGAAGATCTTTCTCTATCGGAAAGGTTTGCTGCACACCAAGTCTATCGTAGCCGATCGGCGAATTTCTATGTTTGGCACGGTGAATCTCGATATGCGTAGTATTTGGATTAACTACGAAGTGGCGGCCTTCGTGTACGGGCAAAAATTTGGCGAGGCGCTTTTCCAGCTCCAACAGAGCTATATCGATGATTCCGATTTGCTCGACCCGGCCGACTGGGCGAAACGCCCGGAGTGGCAGAAATTTCTCGAGAATGCCTTTCGTCTTGCCGGCCCGCTGCTCTAGCCCGGCATGGTTGTGGTGTGGGTCGTTAAGGGATGAGAGATAGCTTTGTGATCCAGTCGATCACTTGGTAGGGTCCGTCATGCGGCTATTTTTGAAAAGGTTTTACTTTGTCTTCCCCGTCCTGTTTTCGTGCTCTTCGGCAGCAGGTGATTCACTTTCTTCGGGGCCTGGACTTGCTGCGAAATTTCCCGGTGACTTTGGTCTTCAGGAAGATTCCAGGGTGATTCAGGTGGAAAGCTTTGAGCAAAAGAAAATTGCAATGCTCGCGGCTGGGTGGGAAACGGTGAAGTCTGAGAAGGAGATGAGTTTTTCTCCGGATGTTCCAAAGGGAAGTTCGGGGAAGCAGTCGCTTTTGATGGACCGCAAATCCGGACCGGGTGCTTCACTTTATCGTCGTATCAAGAACGGGAAAGGTGGCTTTGGATACGACCGGCTCTTTGTTCGCTACTACGTGAAGTTTGCGGAGGACTGCGGGGAACTCCATCACTTTGGACCGTGTCTGGGAGGGAGCTTTCCGGCGACGGCCTGGCCCAGTGTGAAAGCTGGGATTCCGACGGACGGTTCAAAGTCGTTTTGGTCTGGAATTGAGCCGTATGGCAAGTCGTGGACCTGGGACTACTACACCTATTGGTGTGAGATGGGCGGGAGCCCACCACGCGGTCAGACCTGGGGGAACAGCTTCATCCGTGATCCCTCTCTGAAGGTCGAGAAAGGCAAATGGATCTGCATCGAGCAGATGATCAAGATGAATGATGTCGGCGATACCAACGGCGAGCAAGCCCTCTGGATCAATGGAAAGTTAAAGTCCCATCTCGGCAAAGGATTTCCGAAGGGGAGATGGTTGTTTGATAAATTCCAACCAGGTCAAGGTGGAGATGGTGTCCGATGGAATCACAAGAAAAACGATCGGGAATACTCCAAGGTTCCCGAAGGTGGTGCGCCATTTGAGGGGGTTCGGTGGCGCACGGTTCCGGAGCTCAACGTGAATTATTTATGGCTCTACGTTTATACCGAAAAGCCGGAAGGTCATCGTATCCGTGTCTGGTTTGACCACGTGGTGGTGGCCACGGAATATATTGGTCCCTTGGCGGAGAAGCTTTAGGTGGCGCGCCTAATATTTGAGGCCGAGGTCGTTGTCCCGGACGGCTTTCAGCTTGGCTTCCATCTGCTTCCGGAAACGATTGCGCACTTTCTCGTGCTTGGGGTCTTCGACGAGGTTGGTGTATTGTTTAGGGTCTTTTTTCATGTCAAAGAGCTCTTCGCCGCCCTTGCCATTTTTGCCGTATTGAATGTAGGCCCAATCGTGTTCGCGGAGGAGGTAGCCTTTTCCATTGACGCTGAAGGCGGCGTCGCGGACTTCGTGTTTCGGGTCGTCGAAGACCGGAGAAAAGTCCTTCCCCTGAATCCGTGCCGGGATTTCCAAGCCACACATCTTCGAGAGGGAAGGGTAGAGGTCGAGGAGTTCGACAAGTGAGTTGCAGACGGCAGGTTTCTTGCCGGGGACGCGAATGATGAGGGGGACGGCTGCTGATTCATCGTGCAGGCTGACCTTGGCCCAGAAGTCGTGTTCTCCGAGGTGGTAGCCGTGGTCACTGGTGAAAATGACGATGGTGTTGTCATCGAGACCGGCTTCAGTGAGAGCGCCGAGAACCTGACCGACCATGCGGTCCATATACACGACCGAAGCGTAGTAACCTCCGACTGCCTTCTTTTGTCGGCGAACATCCATCTTCATGTTCTTGCTCGTTTTGTAGTTGATGCCGGCCTTGGGAATGTCGCCCCAGTCACCCTCGACTTTTTCCGGGAGGGACATTTTATCGTAGGGGAGGAAGTCCTTGTAGTCTTTGCGAGGAGCCACGAAAGGAACGTGGGGTCGCACGAACCCGACTCCGAGGAAGAAGGGCTTTTTGTCATCTTTCCGCTGTGCGATCAATTGGGCGGCCTTGGTCGCGGTTTTGCCATCCGAGTGAACGAGGTCGTTGCCATCGGCTTCGACCACGACGAAGGTGTTTCCCCCGACAGGTCCGGGCTTTCTCCCGTCGGCATTGCTCTCGAGGGTTTCGCCATCGCCGGGAGCCCGCCATTCGGGACCTTGTGAATTGAAGCGTTCGGTCCAGGAGGCCGGATCGTCCGCTCCGTCCGTGCCTTTCTCGATTCCGATGGGCACTCCCATGTGGAAGATTTTGGAAACGCGCGCAGTGTGGTATCCCGAGTTTTTGAAGTGCTGGGCCCAGGTGGCCCGGTCCCCGATGGCGGGTCGCGGTGATCCGTATCCAAGCATCTTGATGGCGTGGGGATAGTATCCGCTCATGAATGAGGCCCGGGAGGGACCGCAATAGGTTCCCTGGCAGTAAGCTTTGGTGAAACGTGTCCCTTGCGAGGCAAGGCGGTCGATGTTTGGCGTTTGGCAAACCTTGTTGCCGTAACACGACAAAGCGGTGGCGGTGAGGTCATCCGAGATGATGAAGAGGACGTTCATCTTCTCCTTCGCCAGGCATGAAGAGGCAAAGAGGAGGACCATGGGCGAGACGAGGGCTTGGAGCAATTTCATCGGGGATAGTCTAAACAGTGAAGTCAGCCTATGCCTAGCATCTTCATTTGCGCCCGGCAGGGTGACCTGCTATCGATACGATCAGTTATGAAGAATATTTTCCCTCGCCTTTCTGTTGGATTTTTACTCGTCGCCTTCACGCCCGTGATTAAGGCCGCCGAGAAGACCAAGGTATTTATTTTGGCGGGCCAATCGAATATGCAGGGGCAGGGCGTGGTCTCGATGGATCATGTCGATCATTACAATGGCGGGAAGGGGAATCTGGTGTGGTCGATGGAGCATTCCAAAAGCAAAGACATGATGAAGCATCTTCGGGACGAGTCGGGGAAGTGGGTGGAGCGCGAGGATGTTGAAATCAGTTACAAGGTGAGGGAGAAGGTCCGTCGCGGGCCGCTTACGGTTGGCTACACCGGATACGGAAGTTCCAGCCACATCGGTCCGGAGCTCCAGTTTGGACACGTTGTTGGAGATCATTTCGAGGAGCCGGTTTTACTGATCAAGACTGCTTGGGGAGGGAAGAGCCTCTATCAAGATTTTCGGCCACCAAGTTCCGGGGGAGAGACGGGCGAGTATTATCAGAAAATGATGGAGGAAGTTCGTGACGCTTTGTCCGCTTACAAACCAGGGACTTTCGAGATCGTAGGCTTTATTTGGATGCAGGGGTGGAACGACATGGTCACCAAAGAGGCGGTCCCTGAGTATGCAGACAACCTTGTAAATCTCGCGAAAGACGTGCGGAAGGAGCTTGGACTTCCGGAGCTTCCCTTCGTGATTGGTGAACTCGGCAATGGCGGCCCTGCAAAGCCCGGTTCGGGAATGGCGACTTTTCGAAAAGCCCAGGAAGCGGGAGCTCAGAACATCAAAAAAGCCAGCTTTGTGAAAACGGCAGAGTTTGCCCGCCCGGCCAAAATTTCTCCGAATGTGGGGCATGGCCACCATTGGTATGGCAATGCCGAGAGCTACTTTCTGGTCGGAGATGCTCTGGGCCGGCAGGTGGTTGAGATGCTGAAAGACTAGGGTTTGCCTTGCTCATTTGTGACGAGTGTCGAAGGTTTCGGGCATGAAGCCCTATGTGAAGCTCGCGGAGTCAACGATGCCTGATGGCACCCACTACTCGCTCCATGAACATGATGGGAAAATCTACCTGAAATACAACGGGTTTGAGCTCATGAGCACGGCTCTGACCTACTCAGAGCAAATGCTGGCGGATGTGGGCTGCCAGGCATTGAAGGAAGGGAAGGGATCCCGCCCGGTTCATCCCAAAATTCTCATCGGTGGTTTGGGGCTGGGCTTTACGCTGAAGCGGACCTTGGAGCTGGTGGGGAGTCCCGCCGACGTTGATGTCGCGGAGTTAATGCCTCCTTTGATCGAGTGGAATAAAACTTTTTTGGTAGAGCACAACGGTCCCCTTCTGGATGACCCGCGAACGAATATTATTCAAGGCGACCTCTACAATATAGTCTCGGATGCCAAGCCGGGTTCCTACGATGCGCTCCTTCTCGACATTGACAATACGCCGGACGATCTCATCACGCGGGGAAATTCGCGCCTCTACTCAGCCGGGTTTTTAGGAAAACTCCGCAATCTCATCACGCCACAGGGATGTGTGGCCTACTGGCTTTCCGAACCCGCTCCCAAGTTTAAGAAGCTTCTCATGAAGTCAGGTTTTCAGGTGGAGGAAGTTGCCTCCAAACCCCATGAGAAATCAAAACGATCGCGTCACTGCATTCTGCAAGCACGCCGTCGTCGCTAAACTTGATTTTCGTCTGGAATAAGGTTCCTTGCAAAAGCCTCAAACAACCAAAACCATGCTTCACTGGAACGATATCATTAAATTTGCCGCCGAAGGAAATCCCGAGCCCGATCGTGAGGTTCGTAAAACCGAAGACGAGTGGCGCGAGCAGCTCACCGAGGAAGAATTTTATGTGACCCGGCAACACGGCACCGAGCGACCCTTCAGTTCGGGGATGTGCGAGCTCTTCGAGCCCGGCAAGTATGGCTGCGTGTGTTGTGGGACATTGCTCTTTGATGCGGGAGAGAAGTTCGATAGCGGAACCGGTTGGCCTTCCTTCACCCAGCCGGCGAAGGAGAACTCAATCTCCTATCATCAGGATGGTTCCCTTGCCGCGGTGCGAATCGAAACTCTTTGCAATACCTGTGAGGCACATCTTGGTCACGTTTTTCCCGATGGGCCGGAACCCAGTGGCCTGCGATATTGCATGAATGCGGTGTCGTTGAAGAAGGTGGAGGAAACCGAAGCGGTCGCGACCTTTGGCGGGGGATGCTATTGGTGCACCGAGGCGATGTTTCAGCACTTGAAAGGGGTGATTTCCATCGAGAGTGGATTTAGCGATGGTCAGGTGGTCGATCCCACTTATCGGGCCGTTTGCTCGGGCGAGACCGGTCATGCCGAAGTGATTCAGATCAATTACGATCCCGAGGTGATTTCCTACGAAGAGCTTTTGCGGGTCCATATGGGGACGCATGATCCCACGACCCTGAACGCGCAGGGAGCGGATGTCGGAACGCAGTATCGTAGCACAATTCTCTATCGAACCGACGAAGAACGCCGGATTGCCGAGGATGTTCTGGAGGAACTCGCGGACGTTTTTGATTCCGATATTGTGACCGAGGTGAAGCGTTTTGAACTCTTCTACCCGGCACCAGCGGACCACAATAATTACTACAATGACAATTCGGAACAGGGCTATTGTCAGGCCGTGATTTCACCAAAACTCGCCAAGTTCCGGAAAACCTTTCAACATCTCCTGACGACTCATGAGTGAACACTTTGATCTGATTATCTTGGGAGGCGGACGGGCCTCGACTTTGGCCATCGCGGCTGCGAAAGCGGGGCAAAAGGTGGCCTTGATCGAGCGGGATAAGCTCGGTGGGGCCTGCCCGAATCGCGGGTGTGTTCCTTCGAAGCTGCTCATCGGGTTTGCCGAAGCCGCCCGACAGGTGAAGCATGCCGACCGGCACTTTACCAAGGCGACCTACGAGGGCACCGATGCCAGGGCCGTCTTTGAGAGTGTCAACGACTGGGTCGAAGGTGTTGATGGTCGCTACGAAGGACGGGTCGAGGCCTCGGGGGCAACTCTCATTCGGGGTGAGGGGCGTTTTGTGGGAGAGAAGACGATCGAAGCCGGAGGTCGGACGTTGACGGCTGAGAAGATCGTGGTGGCGACGGGCTCCTATCCTACCCCTCCGCCTTTTGCGGATCTGCCGGTTTGGACCAGTGATAATCTCTTCCCGATGAGGGATGAGCCACCCAAAAGTATTCTCGTGATCGGGAGTGGGTTTATCGGCACGGAAATGAGCGCCTTCTTTTCGGGGATTGGAGTGGAGACCAAACTGTTTGCGAGAGGGGGAAAGCTTCTGGGCAGGGCCGATGCGGATATTGAGGAGACTTTCTCCAGAGAATTCAGGAAAGAAGTGGAGACCCACTTGCGGGCTTCGCTGACGGATCTCAAGTACGATGGATCTCATTTCACGGCGACTTTTAACGTCAATGGCGAAACGGAAGTTTACTCTGCCGAGCGCGTTCTCTTTGCGATCGGGAGAAGGCCGAATACCCCGTCCCTGGATCTTGAAAAGACGGGTCTCTCGACGAATGAACGTGGCTTTCTCCCTGTGAACGAGAATCTCGAGACATCGGTTGCTGGAATCTATGCTGCCGGAGATGTCAATGGGCGCTACATGCTCCAACATGCTGCTTCTTACGAGGTTCAATATCTTCGTGAGAAATTGGTGAAGGGGCAGGAGGGCGCCATTGATGAGCGGATGATTGCTCATGCCATCTTCTCGCATCCGGAGGTTGCGTCGGTCGGGTTTACCGAGGAGGATTTGAAATCAGCAGGAACGGACTACGTCTCGGTTCATCAGGATTGGTTGGCGAGTGCGCGGGCGATGGCGAGTCGTGTCGATTACCCGAGGATTAAAGTACTGGTGTCTCCCCACGATTACTCGATTTTGGGCTGCCATCTCATCGGGCCGGAGTCCTCTACGCTGCTGCATCAGGTTCTCATGCTGATCCACCTCAAGAATGACGTTCGAGAGCTGGTGAATATGATCTACATCCACCCCGGTTCGAACGAACTTTTCCTCTCGGCGGCGGTAGCAGCCTTGGGCAAGGTTCGTAAGTTCAGAGATGGGAAGTGATTGTCGTTTTTCTCTCCTGATAATCTTCCGTCATCCTAGGATCGTCGGAGGGGGATAGATGAACCGCTTGAAAACGGTGGGGTCTCTCAAGAGGACGTGCGACCTTCCTCACGGAACAAAGCTCGCCATATGTCGGAGGGGAGATACTCTCCACTTATGGAAAGTGATAGTCATCAGATGACACGGCTACTCAATTCTGCTGGCAGTGGTGATGATAAAGCGGCGGAAGAACTGATTCCCTTGTTGTATGATGAATTGCGTAAGCTTGCCGCCTGGCGTCTTGGGAAAGAGGCGGCGGCGCACACCCTCCAGGCGACCGCTCTCGTCCATGAGGCCTACCTCAAACTTTCTCCAGGAGATGCGTGTTGGGAGAACCGTAAGCACTTTTTTTCGGCAGCGGCCGAAGCGATGCGTCGAATTCTCATCGATCGGGCCCGCCGCCGGAATGCGATTCGTCATGGCGGGGAGCTTCATCGAACGGAATTTGTGGAGGCTGCAATTTCCGGACCGTCCCACGATGACGAGGAACTTCTTGCGATTCACGAAATACTGGACCGCTTTTCGGAAATTGAACCCCGTAAGGCAGAGCTGGTAAAGCTGCGTTATTTTGTCGGTATGACGATCGAAGAAGCCGCCGAGGCCCTCGGAGTTTCAGCTCCTACAGCCAAGCGCGATTGGACTTTTGCACGGGCGTGGCTGTTTCGGGAGATTGGGAAGGATCACTAAATGATGGGGTGCTTCTCGGAGGCTGTGCCAGCTCGTTGACTCTACTGAACCGAAGTCTCGTAATCCCTTATTGCATTCCCACCGATGCTGTTGGGTGGAGTAATGCCATTCCTCTCTTGCATGGCCATTACTTCCAGCATGAGCCTTGTAAATCCATAGATTGTTCCGCCAACTATTCCGCCGGCTATTTCCTCTCCATTATAATCTGGCTCGTCTTCGGTGTTCATTTGAGTCGCGGCTTGGGTCAACAGGTTCTCATTGGAGACGCCTCTAAAGGGAATAAAGTAACTCGTTTTTGCTCCGTCCTCAGTGAGAACCCACTTTCCATCATTAGGGCCAGTGGGATGATTGGCCGGGACTCCTTTTGGGAAATAGGTTGGCGGGGAGTCACTCACTTTGTGCCAATGATTGGGTTCAAACGTCGCCTGTGAGGATTTCGCGCTTGTGGAGCATGAGGCGAGACTTCCGAGAAGGAAGAGTAGACCGAGGGTCTTCAGGGTTTGTGAAAGGCCGGGACCGGTGGTTTTGGGAGTTGAGTCTGGAGTTTTCATGATGTCTTCACCTACAGATGCGCAAAACCGGGGCGATTCAGATCATGAATTTTCTCCAAGTTGGGAGTAACACTACTTCGCCATGCAGGGAGAGAAAAATCGCTTATGTTGTCGGCTCCATCATCCGGCCCATGAAAAGGATGCTCCCGGTCACGCGGTCGCGGATCAGGTAGAGGAAGGGGCGGTCGGCTTTGAAGGTGGGGGTGAAAGGGTAGGAGATTGGAGCTGACGTTGGCATCGCCATGATGACGGCTGTTGCGGCGGCGGCTTCGGTTCCCTTCTCGCTCACTTCGACGAAGGCCTTGTGTATTACCTCGGTAATGTAGAGTTTGTTGTTGGGATCTGTGGCGTGACTCATCCCGTCGAAGACGGCACCATTTGGTTTGCGCGGATCAGCGAAGGCTTGGGTCATCCCCATCTTCTTCAGCGTGTTGCCGAAAGAGTAGTCAGTCTCGACTTTGAACTTCGGCAGAAGGACGTGAACTTTTCGCTGATTCAGTTTGGCGATCCACGCGGCAAGATTCTCCGGCGTCAGCTTTCCTTCGACCGCGGCGAGCTGGCCGGGGTTATTGGGTGCGATGATCAGCATCGACAACTCATTGCCCATGTATGGCAGTTCGAGCATGGCGAAGCCGTCCTTTCCTGAGTAGAGCTCAGGCCTTGGGCCGGAGCTGTTGATATTTAAAGGTGTTTTGAAAGATGAGCCGTCGCCATTGAAGGCTGCGTAGCGGGCCTCTTTGAGGGCGTTGGCACTCATCGTCGGCTTCGCTACGGTCGTTCCGTCGGCCCGGGTGAAATCACGATCTTTGGTGTTTTCTACTTTGAAGGGCTTCGCCCAATCGCCCTTGAAGTAGATGGCGTTCACCAGGACCAGCTTGGTCAAATCATCGACTGCGCCTTGAGGGATTAGATCCTTGATTCGCTTCTCGGTCTTCCCTTCAACCCAGGAGTTGATCTCGAGCCGGACTTCTTCGAATTCCCCTTTGAAGTCGACTGGGAACGCGCCCCCGGTTTTATAGAATTTCTCAATCTTTTTAAGGTAGTCGTCCTTAAACGGATAGGATTTCTCAACCCACAAGGCGTTGGCGAGGTTCAGCTCATACTGATCGAGCTGTGCCCGCGCGGCGTTGATCTCCTTGGCAAGTTCGACCTGCTTTGGATCGACACGGTAGCCGAACCTGCGGGGGTCATGATTGGCCTTAAGCTCTTCCAGTTGCTTTTCCAGGTCCGCGATTTTGGCTTTGGTTTCTGCGACAACCACGGGATCCTTCTTGCTGTTGAAGCGCTCGTTCAAGGCGGCCATGCCGGAATGGATCGGAGCCATCTTCCAGGGTGTCGAAGCATCTTTGGTCGCGGCCGACTCCGGATAGCGCAGCACCTTGCCCATCTGCAATGCGGTTTCGCCGCGCGCGCCCTCGGCAGTCATCGCCAGCGCGCTGGAAACGGAGTAAGGAGAAAAGAAAATGTTTTTTCCCTCGTTCTCTCCAGCGAGTTGTTGGTAGAGATCGCAGGCGAAGTTGGTGTTGGCCTTAATTGCGGGATTCGGCTCGGCGGCGGAGCTCCCGGCACATGCGGCGAGGGTCAGGGCGAAGATTCGGACAGTCGTTTTCATGGTTAATTGGTTTTTCGATTGGGAATTGTGATGACATCGCACTACTTCACCTCCACTGGCAAGCTTGCGCTGTGGGCTGCGAACTCCGGGGCATACAGACAACGGATTTCGGCGATCCCGGTTTGGTAGAGGCCGCGATGTTGAACCCGGACGCTCGTTTCGAAGACGTGCGTGCCGGCGGGGAGGCGGTCGATGAAGAAGTGGCTCGCGGTGTCGCGCGTGACCTCGTAATAGCCGAAGCCATCCTGCGAGCGCTGGCCGCTCAGGCGATTGACCGGCTCGGTGCCGCTGCCACGTTGGTCCTTAAGGTGAACAAATTCCATCGCCCGGTTGTTTCGAAGCACGAGACGGGTCACCAGTTCATCGCCGGGTTCAAGCGGGCCCTTGACCGGCTCCAGCACTTTGCCCTGATCAGTGTTACGGCGGACGAAGAGCTGTTTTTCCAGCTCCAGCTCACGACCCTCGTGGGAGGTGACCTTGCCGAGATCCTCGAGATACTGCCAATGCAGGCTCGCCCATGCCACCCCCGGACTGCTCTTGTCCACCTCTACCTTGCCTTGCTTCGGCTTCACCTGATCTGCGACGAAACGCGTCTCAAAGAAGCCCGTGCCGGCCTCGATTTTCCGGGGCATAATCTTGGTCCCGCCGAGTGAGACCTCTAACAAGTCATCCGGGCCCAGGAGATTCCGCCCCCCGAGTAGCAGTGCGTGAACCGCATCCGAGGTTGCCTTGGTCGTCTTCCAATCGGAGACTTGCTTCTGCTTGATGAGCCATACCTGACAGTCCTCAACGGCCTGCGCGTCGCCATCGATTTCGCGGAAAGCCTCAATCATCATCGCCTGGGTTTCGATCGGAGCCTGCGACCATGACCAACCCGGGCTGTCCTTCCAAAACATTCCTTGATCCTTGGTGACTTTGGCATTTTCCTTGAGAGAGAGTGTCACGAGTTTTGGCACCTTCTCATCGCCGAGCCGGTGCAGGGCGAGTGCCACGTGTGCCCGCGACATCCGGCTGCCAAGTTTTACCCAGTGCTCGCGCGCTTGGGCCACGAAGTAGTCGAAAGCAACCTCGTCCCTCGCGGTTAAGGCCTTGTCTTTGAGGAAGAAGGTTCGTGTATAGAGGTGATGGGCCACCTGCGGACTGAGGTTCATCCTCTTGAGTTGATCGTTCTTCTTCAGCTCTTCGTAGGTCCGCGTCAGGTCGGCATCGAGCGGTCGGAGCGCGCGCAAGGCCGGGGTGATGTCGGTCTTTACGCCCAATTCCCGAAGTTTCGCAAAGCCCGTGGTGACATATCGGGTGATGTAGTCATTCCCTTTTCCTCCGGGAAACCAAGGCCACTTTCCGTCTTGGCCTTGCATCGTCCACAGCTTGCGGAGGGCTTGCTCGAGTTCGTGGTTGAGATGGTTTTCGTCGAAGAGCTGACCGACCAAGCGACGCGCCTCTGAATCGTTCTTAGCATCCCGCAACCACGGCGTTTCCTCCAACATGATCCCTTTCATATCAGCGTCCTTTTCCAGGGGGCTGTCGAGGGGCACGCCCTCCGCTTTCCAGAGATCGAAGACCCGCCGGATCTTGGGATCGGAGGACACGATCTTTTGGGCGAGGGCATTCGCATAGTAGCGGTTGAAAATCTGCTCGGAGCCTTGGTGAGGATATTCCATGAGATAGGGCAGGGCCATCACGGCATACCAAGCCGGTTGCGAAACGACCTGCAGATGAAGGAAACGATTTTCCAAGGTCTCTGATTCGTTACTTTCGAGGAGCTTCGAAAACTCGAACTCGCTCTTGCCGGCATCACGAACCGGCAGCGACATTGATTCGGTCACCAGCACGCGACGAGGAATTACCGGCAGCCAGCCTTCCTCGCCATCGCTCAATTGACCACTGGAGGCCACCGCCTTGTAGCGGAGGAATCCCACGCCGTCGGGCACCGACATCCGCCAGCTCAGGGTCCGGCTCTCCTTGGCCGGGACCTTGAAGCTTTGCGTTGGCTGGGCGATTCCCAGAGCCGCCGTCCGGTCCTCATCGCTCGCGGCATCCGCCAGCGTCAGCCGCGCCGTGCCTTCCTGTTCGACCTCACTCTGATTCGTCAGCTTGACCGTGAATTCCAACTCGTCGCCTTCGCGTAGGAAGCGTGGTGGGTTTGGCTGCACCATCAAATCCTTCGAGGTGACGAACTCCCCCTCTAGGAAGCCCGTGCGCATTTCCTCATCGTGAGCCAGTCCAAGAAAGCGCCACTTTGTGAGCGCCTCGGGCATCGTGAAACTCATCCTCACTTTACCCTCCTCATCGCTCGTGAGCTCCGGAAAAAAGAAGGCTGTTTCCTGAAGGTTTTTCCGAAGCGAGACCTGCGACAAGTCCGGGGTGCCCGGGCTCATCTCCGGTTTCGCCATCTCCGAATTTGCTGAAAGTGCCACGAAATCACCTCCACCCGTTAAAAGGGAAAGCCCTCCCATCATTGATCTGAACTTACCAGCGCTCATCCATTGATTCCTGCTTTTGCTCATTGACCAACCGAGTAATTCAACTTCGTCGCGGAACTGCCGGAACGGAACCGCCAGCTGAAACAAGGTGGGTCGCGGAAAGGATGCCTGTCTGTTAAACTGCGATGCCGAGCTTCCATACCACCAATAGACAGAGCTACGGTCTCTCCATTCCCTCCGCAGCACATTACTCAAATTCATAAACTGATGCTGAGTGTAGGTGTCCAGCGACGCATCGTAGAGTGTGGCCACCATTTCCGCGGCCGCCGCCTCACCATCGGGCCCCTCGATCACGGCCGTCCAGCTCTCTTTGCTCCCAGGCTTGAGTTTTGATACCAGGTGCTCCCAGCGGATGGTGAGCTCCTTGTTCTTCCAGGGCACTTCGATCCCGCGGTTGAACAAATGGAAGCGATTCTTGGTCACCTGCCAGACGACCACCGTGATTCCGCCGCGGTTTTTCTCCTCGATCGGGATGGCAAAACGCTGCTGGGTCCGGCCTGGGGCCGACCACTCGCGCTTCAGCAGCTCTTTGTCCTGATACCACTCCACGCAGGCCCGCGCCTTCTCGTGTCCGCTACCCCAAAGCAGTTCAAACTCCTGACCCGGCTCGACTGACCAGGAGGGAACTCCGATGAAAAACGGTTTCATCGATGGGAGTTTATCACTCTCCGGATCCACTACTTCGATCCCTCGCAGCGCTTTCACTGCCCGCCCGTTGGCATCCTTGGTTTCAAAAACCAGACGATAAGCCCCTTGTTCGAGTGTCTGCCGTACGATTGCCTTTCCTTCCTCGTCGCTTTCGACCGCCAGCTCTGCCACCAGCTCACCCGGAGCCCAGCGATCAGCGGGATCAACGAAGGGACGATCCCCATTTTTCAGTCTTTGGGAGGACGCACCGCGCGGGCACTCTTTCGGTTCCTTTAGTCGATGAACCTTGAGCACTCCCTTCGCCGGACGACCTTCGCCGTCATGCGACTCCGTCCGCAGCTTGAACTCAATCTCCTGCCCGCTCTCCAACCATTCTTCTGAAGTGATCGAAGCCTTTAGGCTGGTGTAGGCCACTGATATCCGCCGTTCCGCCGAGCGCGTCTCACCCGCCGCATCCGTAATATCGATACTCACCAAAAAATCAAAGACCGGTTCGAGATCCTCCGAGACCGAGCGGTCGGGCAGTGCTTTGAAGGCGATGATTACCGACCCTTCCTCATCCGTGCCCCCCTCGCCATGAGCGATCTCTCCGGAACCTGCCGAACTTGGGGGACACCACCAACACCAGCGTGCCCAGACCGGCAGGCGGGTCTGGCGAACCACCTTCCACTTGATCTTCGCTCCGTCGACCGGCGCTCCCGTGTAGCCTTCCGCCCGGGCCTTCACCTGTATCACTTGGCCCAGAGCGGCCTGCTCGGTCGGAGCATCAATCTCGCTGAAGAACTTCGGTCGCTTGTATTCCTCGACCCAAAACGGACTTCCACCGAAGAACTGTCCACTGATTTTCAGAGACCACTGCCCGAGAACCCCGCCTTCGGGCACGATGAAGCTTCCCGAAAAAGAGCCCCGCCGGTTGGTCTTGACCTCCAGCTTCGCGATATTCCTGCGGGAAGGATCCGACAGCACGACAGTACACTTGCGTTCGGCGAAGACACCATACTCCTGCTCCGCCGGGTTACTCCGGCACCAGATCCCCTTGAAGCGCACTGTTTGCCCTGGGCGGTAGATCGCCCGATCGGTGAAGAACACGACCGACTGATAGTCCTCGTCAAAGGGGAGCTTAACGGCCCCCTCCTGTTCGTGATTGTAAAGGTAGGTGCTGACTACCGATCTCTGCTTGCCACGGCTGGCCACCACAACGCATAGGCCGGGGGCAACCTTCTTGAACTTGAACTCGAAGCGCCCTTGTTCATCACTCCGGGTGCTCCGGTTCACGGTCTGCTCGTTGGTCTTGGTCCAAACATCGACCGCAACTCCGGCAAGCGGATCCCCCGTCACCGCATTCACCACGAAGCCCTCGATTACGCCACCGGGTCGTTGCTGAGCGGTCAGGCCGAGTGGCGTCACGTGGATCTCCCGGACTGCAATCACATTACCTTTCATCGAGAAGGACTCATTCGCACTGGCGACCAAGCGGTAGAAGCCATCAGGAAGGTCAGTCGGTGAATCCAGCAAGGTGCTGTGAACGGTATATTTCCCGTCTCCAGGCAATTTCCGATCCCATGTCTTGAGGGGTTTCCCTTTCAACATTTTCTCAAGCAAGGTTTTGTCGAGAGGGGGGGTAGGTTCGAATTTCAAGGAACCCGGGTCGAATTCCAAGGGGTAGGCTCGAAACCACACTCTCTTCAGGTTCCGGTGGCTCACCCGGATCTCTTCCCCTGCCGGTGTCCATTGAGACTCGGTCGAGAGGTTCAGCACCGGTTGCTCAAGCTCCTTCCGTTTATTCGTGCAGAGTTTCCCGAAGGAATGCTCCGGGAAAGCTGCTGCTCCGGCCGCAAAAACCGAGTGCGCCTTTTCCGCCTCCTTCCTACTGATTAATAATGCGCCGAGTTCCGCCCGGGCCCATGAACTGACCGGACTTTCCGCATGCGCGGCGATGAAGCGACGCAGCGCCTTCTCGAACAAAGTGTCCACTTCCCCGACCGCAGAGCCGCGCGCCCACCGCAGGCGTTCAAGATTTATGCAGAGGAACGCCTCACCTTCCGCTTCGCCGCGATGAAAACCCAGCAATGATTGGTAGATCTGCAAGGCCCTGAGCTTCGGCGAGTCCTTCTCCTTGCTTTCAGGCTGCCACGCCAGAAATTCCTCAACCGCCCCAAAGACCGGCGAGTTCGCCCCGATCTCGAAAGCCTCGATGGGTCGTGCCACTGTCACCAGTTCCTCTCCATAGAAATCCAGCGCTGCCTGCGCCACGAGATCGTAGAGGGTCGGCCGATAGGCATCGCCCAATGAACCCTTGCTAAACAACTCGGCGAACTCGGTAACCGGTATCTTTTTTAACGAGGCTTCGTTCGTGAGGGTCGCCTGCAGACGTTTGTCGATCTCCTTTAGAATTCTGGTCAGATCGTAGGTCTCGAAGTCGCCCTCCACCGGAGATTTCACGGCCCCCCGTTGCGCAAATCGCCAGCGGTTCGCCTTGAAGTAGCTCGTCATCCATCGGGCAGAAATAGCCTGCAGAATCGGACGTGCTTCCTCAGGCGCGGTTGCTATTGCCGTATCCAGTTTCCGGATCAAGGTTGCCTGATCCTCGCTTTTGCCCTCGAGAGCGATGCGCTCTGTCAGCGCCCGCGTCCCCTCGGCCCAATCCTGATCCGCGAAAGCAGCCTTCTCGATGTTCTCCAGCAGGGACATTGCGGTCTTCGGTTGGTCCAGCTTCCGTGCCTCGGCCACCTTTGCCCACTCCGCCTCCCGCTCTGCCGCCATCAAGCCGGGAATCCCGCATGTCAGGAGCAGTACGCAGATTCTAAAGAAGGTCACCGCTGTCAGAAATTTGTTGATGGGATGGCGCCGCTGAAAAGCAAAAGGGGAGTGAGGACGGCGGGAGGCTAAGACTTTGGGGGGTGAAATTGAACGATTCATGATGTCTTCATCTCAGAATACGAAATACCGAGTCGATTCGGATCATGAAATTTATAGCAATTAAATTTCTTAGGCCGTGCCAAGGAATGGATTATTCCCTCAACGGGGGGCAAAGTCACCACGCTGCGATGAAGAAATCAGTAGTGAGAGGAATCTCAATATCAATGGAGTCGATGAAGTGATAAACCCTATCGATTTAGAAAAATGGAATTTTTCTGCCTGAATTTAATCGAATCATTCGAAGGTAGGAATTATTTTATGATCTGGTTCGTATCTATTCTTCGCATATAAAAGAGGGTGTCCCCCGAATTGACAAATTGAATCATGAAAACAATTACAAGAGACATCACACATTCCGGACCAGACCAGAATTTGGGGATTGCGACAAGTCGCAATGCGATTTCTCCCACCCGGAAAGAGATCGAAACGATTCCGGCATGCAGGGCATGCAGGGCATGCCAGGGTGACGGATGCGAGATCTGTCTGGGAACCGGCCTCACCGAGGTTGATTGTGATTTTAGGGGGCTTTCCCTGAAGCAGGTATCGGATGTCCCGGGTCTTTGGATGACGCGATGTCTTCATGAAAATCCACGTTCGGAAACAAAAGTGATCTCTTTTTAATCAGGATTTCGAATTAGAGAGAGCGTGGATTTTTGATGGTTTTGGATTTTTGCATTTAACTGGCAATGAAAGATAAAACCTCTCTCGACAATTCAGATGCCATTTGTCCCGTTTTCAGGAGTCGAAGCCTACACCAATTTCGTCTTCGATATCTATCGACATTTCGCTGAAGAAAAAAATGAAGAAGAGAAGCTGTTCTTCTCTACCTTCCGTAAAGTATCGCCCTTATTTGAGCACCTGTCTCTTATACACATCTCCGAGCCCACGAGACCGAGGCTGATCTCG